>DASQWI010000029.1 GCA_035640355.1 Actinomycetota bacterium | reverse complement strand
TGGAGCGCGCCCAGGCCCGCCGCGTCGATCCGGCCGGACAGGACCCACGGATGTGGGTGCGGGCTCTCCTGCGCGAAGTAGCGCTCGAGCGCGCGGATAACGGCACGCTCCTCGTGAGGCGTCAGATCGGCGTCAAGCTCGAACCGGCGCGGCGCGAGCCTCGCGCCGTCGAGTCGGCCCTGCGGGTCGCCGTTCGGGGTTCGGTCCCGTTCGTCGTCGCTCATAGCGGGATGTTCCCGTGCTTGCGCGCGGGGATCGTCTCCCGCTTCGTCCCGAGCATCCGCAGCGCCTTGATCAGGCGCGGCCGCGTCTCTGCCGGCTCGATCACGTCGTCGATGAACCCGCGCTCGGCCGCGATGTACGGCGTGGCGAACTTTTCCTGGTACTCGTCGATGAGCTGCGTACGCGTCGCCACGGGGTCGTCGGCCTTCTCGATCTGCTTTCGGAACACGATGTTCACCGCGCCGTCCGGACCCATCACGGCGATCTCCGCCGTGGGCCAGGCGAACGACACGTCGGCGCGAAGGTGCTTGGAGTTCATCACCAGGTACGCGCCGCCGTACGCCTTCCGGGTGATGACCGTGAGCCGGGGGACCGTGGCCTCAGCGAACGAGTAGAGCAGCTTTGCGCCGTGGCGGATGATGCCGTGGAACTCCTGCTGCGTGCCCGGTAGGAAACCCGGCACGTCGACGAACGTGACCAGTGGGATGTTGAACGCGTCGCAGAAGCGGACGAACCGCGATGCCTTCTCGCTGGAGTCGATGTCGAGCGTACCGGCGTTCACCTTCGGCTGGTTTGCGACCACGCCGATGCTGTGACCGTCCAGACGCGCGAACCCGATCACGACGTTCATCGCCCAGAACGGGAACACCTCGAAGAAGTCACCGTCGTCGACGACCCGGCGGATCACCTCGTGCATGTCGTAGGGGACCTTCGCGGAGTCGGGAACGAGCATCGTGAGCCCGTCGTCGCGGCGGTCGGGATCGTCGACCGGCGCGTACGTCGGCGGGTCCTCGACGTTGTTCGACGGTAGGTACGACAACAGGTGTCGCACCATGGCCAGACACTCCTCTTCATCCTGGCTGACGAAGGACGCGACGCCCGACTTGCTGGCGTGCGTCATCGCCCCGCCGAGTTCCTCGAACGTGACCTCCTCGCCGGTCACCGCCTTGATGACGTCGGGGCCGGTGATGAACATGTGGGAGGTGCCGCGCACCATGAACGTGAAGTCGGTGACGGCGGGCGAGTAGACGGCGCCTCCGGCGCACGGGCCCATGATCACACTGATCTGCGGGATCACGCCGCTCGAGCGCACGTTGCGTTCGAACATGTAGCCGTACCCGGCGAGGCTCGCCGCGCCCTCCTGGATGCGCGCGCCGCCCGAGTCGTTGATCTGGATGAACGGCGCGCCTGTCGACATCGCGAGGTCTTGCACCTTGCAGATCTTCTGGGCGTTGACCTCGCCGACGGAGCCGCCGAACACCGTGAAGTCCTGGCTGGCGACGCACACACGACGCGCGTCGATCGTTCCGAATCCGGTTACCACGCCGTCGCCTGGCGGACGGTTGCGGTCCATGCCGAAGTCGTGGCTCCGATGGACCGCGAACGGGTCGGTCTCCTGGAACGAGCCCGGGTCGAGCAGCAGGTCGAGCCGCTCCCGCGCGGTCAGCTTGCCCTTCTCGTGCTGTTTGCGGACCGCGTCCTTCCGGGCGTTGTCGAGCAAGGCGGCCTTCCGCTTGCGGAGCTGCTCGATGCGCTCTTCGATCGTTCGAACCGATGGTTCTGCCGGCGGTCGTTCCTCGGTCGTGGCCATGGGAATGGAGTCTATCCGGCGGTGCGAACGTGACCGTTCGCGCCGCGATCGTCGGGCTGACCGCCTTCTAGACGTCCACGCGGCCGCCGGTGCGCCAGTACTTGCCCCCATCTCGGGCGAGGAAGCCCTCGTCGACGAGATACCTTCGAAGCGCCGCGTGGTCGTTATAGAAGCGACCGACGATGACGTTCACGGTCCTCTCGTCGTAGTGGATCCCCGGTTCGAACTCGAGCGCGATGCGTTCGAGGACGATCCTGCGTTTCGACTCCTTCGCCGGGATCTCGGTCAGTCGGCCGTCGCGGAAGAACGCTCGGAGGACGAGTTCTTCCTGCTCGTTCGCCGCGCCCAGGGCCAGGCCACTCTCCCGCGGCGGGCCGACCTGTTCGGCCGCCCACCGGAGCGTCGTTGGGTCGAGCCGGTACGTCGCGCGATCGTCGGCGAGTCGAACCACACCAGTTGCCGTGAGCCGGTTCAGGTGCTTCCGCAGCCTCGTCACGGGGATTCCGAGCTGACCCGACAGCGCGGATGCGGACGCCTCGCCTCGCGCGAGCGATCCGGCGATCGCTAGGCGCTCTGGATCGGCGAGAGCGCGAAGGATCTCGTTCGGCGTCTCGGCCATGTCGGTGGCTACTCCTACCATCGCCCAATGTCCGTGACCGGCACGACGATGTCGACACCGTCGATCGAACGTTCGATCGACATGACGCCGTCGCAGCGCCGGACGTTCGACGAGCTCATCCGCGCACAACGGTCTGCTGCGCTGGACGAACGTGCGATCGGTCGTGTCCGCGCTCGACTCCACGATGCCGTTCGGGGATCGGCGGGTGCGGCGGTGCGACTCGGCAAGGCGGGCCTGAACGATCTCGCGCGGTGTCCGGGCCTGTTCGACGCGGTGCGCGCGGGCGAACGAGGACCGTTCGCTTTCTCCGGACGTTTCGCCGCCGGTCGTCTGGCGCACAAGGCCGTGGAGCTCGACGTGGCGGGCCGGGAGGAACGAGACTCGTACGGCCTGGTCGAGGCCGCGGCGGTACGGCTGGTCGAGGACGACGCGTTCGCGGCGTACTGGAACGGGCTCGACCCGCTACGGCGCGACGAATCGTTGATGGACGCCGCGAAGACGCTCGAGCTGTTCCGGTCGACGTTCCCTCCGCTGCGCGTGATGCGACGCGCGCTTGCGCCGTCGTCGGAGTGGCACGTTCGCGTCGAGCTGTTCGGCGGCGCGCTGGTGCTGTCGGGGACGCTCGACCTCGTTCTGGGTGTCTCGGACGATCTCGCCGCGCCGTCGCGACTGGCGATCGATCTCAAGACGGGACGCGCGTGGCCGGAACATGCCGAAGACATGCGGTTCTACGCGTTGCTCCTCGGGCTCCGCTTCGGTGTGCCCCCGTACCGCGTGGCAACGCTGTATCTGGACTCCGGCGAATGGCAGTCTGAGGACGTCGACGAGCGCGTGCTGGATCGCGCCGCCGACCGCGTGATCGACGCCGTCCGGGCCGCGGCGGCGTCCGACGACGGACGGCCGTTCGAGCTTCGGCCGGGTCCGTACTGCACTGTCCCCGGTCTTCGACGTGCCCCGCGAGTCAGGCGGCGGCGCGATGGTCGCTGATAGTCTCCGCACCTCCCACGGAGCCTCGATGACCAACGATCTGTTCGACATCGGCGAGATCCCCGAGATCGGCACCGTTCCCGCGCGGATGCACGCGCAGCTGGTGCGCCCGGAGCGCTTCGGCGAACCGCAGGACTCGATCAAGGACGAGGTGATCGATGTTCCGGAGATCGGGCCGAACGAGGCGCTGGTGATGGTCATGGCCGCCGGCGTGAACTTCAACAACGTGTGGGCGGCGCGTGGCGTCCCCGTCGACGTCACCAAGACGCAGGCCCGGTGGGGCGAGCCGACCGACTTCCACATCGTTGGCTCGGACGCGGCCGGCATCGTTTATTCGGTCGGTCGGGACGTGACGAACGTGAACGTGGGCGATCGCGTCGTCGTACACGCCGGGCAGTGGGACATCGACGATCCGTGGGTCGTCGCCGGAAAGGATCCCGGTCTCGCGGCGAGCTTTCGAGTGTGGGGCTACGACACGTGCTGGGGCTCGTTCGCGCAATTCACGAAGGTGCAGGCGCACCAGTGTCTGCCCAAAGCCGACCACCTCACGTGGGAGGAGGCCGCAGCGCCGACGCTCACCGGTGGAACGGCCTACCGAATGCTGCATGGCTGGCCGCCGAACACGGTGTCAGACGGCGACGTCGTCCTGGTCTGGGGCGGCTCCGGTGGACTCGGATCCATGGCCATCCAGCTGGTGACGCTCGCGGGTGGCCGGCCGGTCGCGGTCGTCTCGAGCGACGAGAAGGGCGAGTACTGCATGGGCCTCGGCGCCGTCGGTTACGTCAACCGGACCAGGTTCGATCACTGGGGTGTCCCTCCCGCGTGGAACGATCCCGCCTGGAAGGAGTGGTTCGAGGGCGCGAAAGCGTTCGGCAAGGCTGTGTGGGAGGCGCTCGGTGAACGAACCAGCCCGCGGATCGTGTTCGAGCACCCGGCCCAGGACACCATCCCGACATCCAACTTCGTCTGCGACCGGGGTGGGATGGTCGTGATCTGCGCCGGAACCACCGGGTACGACACGATGATCGACGTTCGATACCTGTGGTACCTGCAAAAGCGTTACCAGGGCTCCCACCTGTTCAACGACGAGCAGGCAGCCGCGTTCAACGATCTGGTGCGCGACCGGAAGGTGTCGACGACGCTCAGCGCGACGTACGTCTACGACGAGACCGGCGCGGTGCATCAGATGATGGGTAGCGGCGAGCTTCCGGAGGGCAATGTCGCCGTCCTCGTCAACGCGCCGGCTCGAGGTTTGACCGACCTGCCGTAGCGGCCCGACGCTCTTCCCCGGTCTTCGCTACAGTCGCGCGACGCTTCGGTCGATGACGCGGAGATGCGATCGCGGAGTAGACAAGGGAAGAGGACGGCGTGAAGGTCTTGCGGTGCCGGCAGTGGGCGTTCGCCCTTGGGTCGATGGGCGCCGGCATCGGGCTGATGGTGTTCAACCTGGGGATCGTGCCCGACGAGCTGATCCTCCCCGGCCGCATCGTCTTCTTCGGCGCCGGCGTCGGGGTCGGGTGGTTCCTCGTCGGACGTGTGGCACTCGCCGGGGTCCAGGTTCAGGAGACCGGCGTTCTCGTTCGGAACCCGCTCGCACATCGCTTCATCGCCTGGGACGAGGTCGAGGCGTTCTCGCTCGGCCGATACACGGTGCTCTCGCGCCTCGGAATCGCGCGCCTTCGCGACGGCTCGCGGGTCCCGCTGTTCGGGATCCAAGCGATCGAGTCGGCGTTCAACGCGGGGGACCGCGAGGCACACGAGATCGTCGACCGCCTCAACGCGGCGCTCGCCGCATCGACCGCCTAACTTCGCTCCTCGACCAGCTCCACGAGGACTCCGCCCATCCCGCTCGGGTGGACGAACGCGATCGTCGTTCCGCGCGAGCCGGGCCTCGGCGCGTCGTCGATCAGGCGGACGCCCTCGGCCTTGAGATGCGCCAGCGTCTGCGCGACGTCGTCGACGCGAAAGCCCACATGGTGGACACCGGGTCCCCGTCGCTGGAGGAACCGTCCCACTGCGGTGTCCGGCCCGAGCGCCCCGAGGAGCTGGATGTACGAGCCGCCCACGTCGAGCAGGATCTCCTCGACCCCCTGCGCCTCCACCCTCTCGCGATGAAGGGGTTCGACGCCCAGCGTTCGTCGGTAGTGCTCGAGTGACGTGTCGAGGTCGGCGACGGCGATGCCGACATGGTCGATCCGCGTGAGCATCAGCGCGACCTGCGGCGCCGCTCGCCGAGCGACGGCTGGAGACGTTCGATCAGGTCGTACGCCTGCCGAACGTGGTACGCCCGCAGTGTCAGCGCCCTCGTGACGGCGGCGACGGCTTGCGCGCGCAGATCCTCCTCGCTCTTCGCGCCGTCGCCCGAGCCGGGTCGCGTCGCGTAGAACTCCACCAGCTCGAGGAACTGTTGCAGCGACGGCGTGAGGCCGCCGCGCTCGTACGCGTAGATGGTCTGACGTGCCGCGGGGAACCCGGCAGCCGAGGAGGCATCCCGTACAGCCCGATAGCCGGCCCCCCGGCGGAGGCCGCGCAACAGCGCGCCCACGGTATGCGCTTCCTCGCGCGCAACGGGAGGCAGTTTCTTCCGCGCCATCCGCTCCCCTCGGAGGCACGCGTTGCTGCTGTTCGAGCCTCCGGCGGGGGACGATAGCTTGTCGCTCCCACGCCGCGCTCACGAAGGAGATGTCCGGCGTTCGGCCTCCACCCGTCGACGTGCTCGGCGCCGGCCGTAGGGCGAAGGCCCGATGTGTCCATCGCCCAGTTGCCGTACAGTTGCTCGACCCGACCGATGCGAGGGGAGAGCGATCCGTGAGGCAGGCAAATCGTTCCACCGCAGCGGTTCTCCACGGCTTAGATCTACAGTCGAAGGGACGAGCCGACGTCTTCCGGGTGCGCGAGCGAACGCGCAAGCGCCGTCTCCGCCGTCTCCTCCTGTTCCTCGGCCTGCTCGACGGATATCTCTGGTACCGCTACCTCACCGACAACCCGTTGCGCCTTCCGACCGTCGGCCCCGAGGCGGTGATCTGGGCACCCATCCTCGTGCTCGTCCTGGCCATCGGCATCTTCACGCTGATGCCGATGTTCAGCGGCCGCTCCCCCCACGCGATCGTTCGACCTGAAGAGATCGAGGTCGGGCTGGACGAGGTTCGCGGACTCGACAACCAGGTCGACGAGGTGGGCCGGACTCTCGATGTGTTCCTCGGGTACGCCACATTCCGAAACGAGCTCGGCGGGAACCCCCGTCGAGGGATCCTGTTCGAGGGTCCTCCGGGAACCGGCAAGACGTATCTGGCCAAGGCGATGGCCAAGCAGGCGGGCGTGCCGTTCCTGTTCATCTCCGGTCCGGCGTTCCAATCGATGTGGTTCGGGATGACGGCCGCCCGGATCCGCGCGTTCTTCCGCAGGCTTCGAAAGCTCGCGCGTAAGGAGGGCGGGGCGATCGGATTCATCGAGGAGATCGATGCGGTCGGTTCCGATCGAGGCGGCCTGAACGCGAGCCCCGACCCGACAGGTCTTGGACGAGTTGCGTCGAGCGTCGTCGGCGCCGGCGGCTCCGGCATGGTGAACGAGCTCCTGATCCAGATGCAGTCGTTCGATCAGCCGCCATTTCGTGACCGCATCAGGGCCGGCTTCATCGAGATGATCAACAACTACCTTCCGCCGGACCGGCGCCTCGCCGCTGGGAAGCCGAGCTACAACAACATCCTCCTGATCGCCGCGACCAACCGCGCGGATCAGCTCGACCCAGCGTTGGTGCGGCCGGGCCGGTTCGACCAACGCCTGTACTTCGACGTTCCTACGAAGAACGGACGTCGCGAGCTCGTCGACTTCTTCCTCGAACGCAAGACACACCACGAGCAGCTCGACGAGGACGAGATTCGTGAGCGCCTCGCGCACGACACGTTCGGTTACACGCCGGTCATGATCGAGCATCTGTTCGACGAAGCGTTGCTCGTGGCCCTTCGAAACGGGCGCAAGGCGATGAGCCTCCAGGACATCCACGAGGCCAAGTTGACCGAGGAGCTCGGCTTCAAGCAGCCGGTCGTCTATACGGAGTCCGATCGCGTGTCCGTCGCGACGCACGAAGCCGGTCATGCGACGGTGGCGTACTTCTTGGGGAAGGGCCGACGTCTCGAGGTGCTCTCCATCATCAAGCGCCGTCAGGCGCTGGGCCTCCTCGCGCACGGCGACGAGGAGGAACGGTTCACTCGCACGCGAACGGAGCTCGAGGCGGGCATCGCCATCGCCCTCGGAGGGCTCGCCGCGGAAGAGGCGTTCTTCGGCGAGAGCGGCACCGGACCGGCAGCGGACCT
Organism: Actinomycetota bacterium; assembly: GCA_035640355.1. NCBI lineage: Bacteria > Bacillati > Actinomycetota > Actinomycetota bacterium. The sequence goes on along the minus strand of DASQWI010000029.1, from coordinate 62,419 downwards.
CCAGCACGCGACGACGCTGGCCGCCCAGATGGTCGGTTCGTTCGGGATGGCCGGCTCCCTCGTGAGCTACGACGCGATCGCCGAGGGGCCGGTCGGATCGAAGAACCTTGTCGGCAGGGTGCTCGGGGACGAGCAGGGACGCACGCGGGTGGAGGAGATCCTGACCGCGGGCCGCCAGCGCGTCGAGACGGTGCTCAAGGAGAACCGCGACGTCGTCGTGGCCCTCCGCGATGCGCTGATCGCCCGGGACGAGCTCGTCGGCGACGAGATCTTGCGGGAGATCGAGATCGCGCTCTCGGCGCGCAACTGAGTCGCGCCGAGAGGCGGTCGACCCCTACGGCTTCGTGGAGGCCCCGATCCGGGTCTCGCGGTACGCCGGAACGGCGGGCGTGGGCGTTTCAGGGACGGCGATCACCGTATCCTGCTGCCCCGCGAGCGCACCGGATCCCTCGCTCGACGTGTAGGCGACCTCCGAATGCTGCGACAGGTCGAGCCCCGTCAGCTCCTCTTCCTCGCTGACTCGCACGCCGACGAGCATGTCGACGACCTTCAGGATCCCGAGCGTCATCGCGAACGAGAAGGCCATCGTCGCCCCGACGGCGAGCGCCTGCCGGCCCAGCTGAACGAGCCCGCCGGAGAAGCCGTTCACCGCGGCGCTGGCGAACACGCCCGTGAACAGCGCGCCGACGATGCCGCCGACCAGGTGCACTCCAACGACGTCGAGCGAGTCGTCGTAGCCGATCCGCGCTTTCAGGTTCACGACGAAGAAGCAGACGGCGCCCGCCGCGAAGCCGATGACGATAGCCGCCCAGGGTTCGACGAAGCCGGCCGCCGGCGTGATCGCGACGAGCCCTGCCACGGCGCCCGTGGCGGCGCCGATCGTCGTGGCCCGCCCGTGCTTGACCCGCTCGAACAGGAGCCAACCGAGGACCGCTGCCGCGGTGGCGAGGTTGGTAACGGTGAAGGCAGACGCGGCCAGGCCGTTGGCGCCGAGCGCCGACCCTGCGTTGAACCCGAACCACCCGAACCACAGGATCGAGGCGCCGAGGATCACCATCGGCACGTCGTGGGGGATGAACGCCTGCCGACCGAACCCGCGTCGCTTGCCGAGGAACACGATCGCCGCGAGCGCGGCGGCGCCGGCGTTGATGTGCACCACGGTTCCACCGGCGAAGTCGAGCGCGCCGACGCCCGAGAGGCCCAACCACCCGTCCGCGAAGACCCAGTGCGCGACGGGCGCGTAGACGAGGATCGACCACAGGCCGAGGAATAGAGCGTACGCGGAGAACCGCATGCGCTCGGCAACGGCGCCAGTGATGAGCGCTGGCGTGATGATCGCGAACATCAGCTGGTAGGTGCTGAACGCAAGGTGGGGGACCGTCGTCCCGTACGTCTCGCTCGGCTCGAGGCCGACGTCGTTCAGGCCCAGGAACGACAGACCGCCGATCACGCCACCGACGTCCCGCCCGAATGCCAGCGTGTACCCGATCAGCGTCCACAGCACGGTGACCAGCGCGAGGGCGAAGAACGACTGCATGATCGTCCCCAGCACGTTCTTCGTTCGCACCAGGCCGCCGTAGAACAGCGCCAAGCCCGGCGTCATGAACATCACCAACGCCGCGCACATGAGGACCCAAGCGGTGTCGCCGGTGTCGATCTGCGGCATGGGCCGCCTCCTCCCCGAGGTCACGAAATCCGAACGGGGACTTTGTAGCCGGCGTCGGTCGCGGCGCCATGTCCCTTTCGTTTCCATCGCGTAAATCCGCAGAATCGGGGCATGCCCATCCATCGAGCGCAGGGCCTGAGTTCGGTCGTCCGAACCCACCTACACTCGACGGCGTGCGTCCCGCCGACGAGCTCGTCGAGGTGTAGAGCTCGGTATCACGGCCCGGCCTACCTAGCGCTTCGTCCTCCGGTATGACGGACCCGACGGACATTGTTTCCGCGGCGTCTTCGACGTCGTGTGGGACGGCCAATCGTGTGGCAGCCGACCGAGGTCGTATGGGGATCGTTCGTTTCGCTCGACGCGGTCGACGCCATGATCAAGCGGAAACGTTTCTGCCTCGACTCGCTCGAGCTGTTCGACCGCTGGCGCCGGGAGGTTCAGGTAGGGGTCTGACGTACGACCGGAAGGACCTCGATCGCCAACCGTTCCGCCTGATCCTCGCGGCGCCCCCCGACGAAGAAATTCACGACGGTGAAGCCGCCGTCGAGGATCTCCAGGACGCGCTCGATGATCTCGTCCGGCTCCCCGCCCAGCCTTCGATCCTCATCGGGTGGCGCCGGACCACCGATCCTGACGCCGACGTTGACGGCGTAGTCGAGATCATCCGGGTCTCGCCCGGCGCGCTCCGCCGATGCGCGAACGTCCACGATGCTCCGTCTTGCCTGCGGCAGGGGGAGGTAGGCGAGCGACGGGATCCATCCGTCCGCCAAGCGGCCCGTGAGCTCTCGCGCCCTCGGCCCGTACGTGCCGAGCCAGATGGGGATCGAATGGGCCGGTTTGGGCTCGAGCTGCGTGCCATCCGTTCGGTAGTGCCGCCCCTTGAACGTGAACGCCGGCTCCGCCCAAGCACCGCGGATCACGGTGAGCGCCTCTTCGAGCGCCTCGACCTTCTCGTCGGGCGCCCTCATGGGCGCGCCGTAACCTGCGAACTCCGCGTCGCTGCCTCCTCCGCCGAGGCCGAGGATCAGGCGGCCGTTGGAGAGTCGATCCAGCGATTCGGCCATCTTTGCCGTCAGGGCCGGCAGGCGGAGCGGAAGGCCGAGCACGTCGGACGCCACGCGGATCCGGCTCGTCCGGGCGGCGATCCGTGTCATCAGGGTCCACGTCTCGAACGACGGGTGCTCGCCATGCGGGTGGTCCCAGACCGTGACGAGGTCGAAACCGAGCTCCTCCGCGTGAACCGCTTCGGCGACCGGGTCCGAACGGCCGGACGCCGAGGGGATGATCGAGATGCCGAACCGTGGCGCCTTCATGCGCGCGTCCTTTCGATCACACCCGCGCCGTAAACTGGATTCATCCTTCACAACGAGAGGACGGCATGACCTCTTCCGTCGTGATCGGCGGTGCACGGACCCCCATCGGCAAGCTGAAGGGTGGTCTGTCCGACGTCCCGGCCGTCGACCTCGGCGCCGTGGCGATCCGCGAGGCCCTGGCGAGGTCAGACGTCGATCCCGGACAAGTCGACTACGTGATCATGGGTCACGTCCTACAGGCCGGCGCGGGCCAGATCACTGCGCGGCAGGCGGCCATCGGGGCCGGGATCCCCAAGGAAGTGCCGGCCGTCACGATCAACAAGGTCTGCCTGTCGGGCATCAACGCGATCGCGCTCGCCGATCAGCTGATCCGGGCGGGCGAGGTCGAGATCGTCGTCGCCGGCGGCATGGAGTCGATGTCCGGCGCCCCCTACGTGCTGCCGAAGGCGCGGGACGGTTCTCGGCTCGGCGACACCGAGTTGGTCGACTCGATGATCCACGACGGCCTGTGGTCGACGTTCACGCGCCAGCACATGGGCGAGTCCTCCGATGAGATCAACGCCGAGCTCGGGATCACGCGAACGGAGCAGGACGAGTGGGCGGCGCGTTCCCACCGCCGGGCGGCGGCGGGATGGGAATCCGGCGCGCTCGCTGAGGAAGTCGTGGCCGTGGAGGTTTCGTCCCGCGGCGGCGCGACCATCGTCGAACGCGACGAGGGCATCAGGCCGCAATCGACCGTCGAGTCGCTTGGCAAGCTGAACCCCGCGTTCCGTCCTGACGGGACGATCACGGCAGGGAACGCCTCGCAGATCAGCGACGGCGGGGCCGCGGTCGTCGTGATGAGCCGCGAACGGGCAGACAGGCTTGGCCTGGCGCCGATCGCCGAGATCGTCGCCCACGGGATGTCGGCCGATCGATTCCCGTACCTGCACACGGTTCCGGCGATAGCGCTTCAGAACGCCGTCAAGAAGGCGCAGCTCGACGTTCACGACCTCGGGCTCCTCGAGGTGAACGAGGCGTTCGCCGCCGTCGCGGTGAACGTCACGCGCGTCCTGGGCTTCGACGAGGAGCTCGTCAACGTGAACGGCGGAGCCGTGGCGCTCGGCCACCCCATCGGCGCCAGCGGCGCGCGGATCGTCCTGACCCTGGTCCACGAGATGCGCCGGCGCGGCGTCGATCTTGGCGGCGCGACGATCTGCGGAGGTGGCGGACAGGGCGACGCGTTGGTCGTACGGCGCATCGCCTGAGCATGGCCGAGCTCGAGCGGTTCGAGCTGCCCGAAGAGCTCGAGGAGTTCCGCCGCCTTGTCCGAACCATCGCAGAGGAGAGGATCGAGCCGCGCGCGGCCGAGATCGACGAGACGGACGAGTGGCCCGAGGACGTGTACAAGGTCCTCGTCGAGAACGACCTGATGGGCGTGGGCTACCCCGAGGAGCACGGCGGTTCGGGCGGCGGCTCGCTCGCGTTCGGAGTGTTCATCGAGGAGCTCTCGCGAGTCTCGGCAGGCGTGTCGCTCACCCCACTCGTCTCGAAGCTCGGCGTGATCCCGCTGGTGGTCGCGGGAGACGACGCGAAAGCCAAACAGATGACCGAGGGGATCGCTCGCGGCGACGTGCTGATGTCATACGCGTTGACGGAGCCCGGCGCGGGTTCGGATCCCGCCGCGATGACCACGCGGTACGAACGCGACGGCGACGAGTTCGTGCTGAGCGGAACGAAGCGGTTCATTACCGGGGCCGGTGTTTCGCACGGGTACGTCGTGTTCGCCACGAAGGATCCGTCGACGCGCGCCAAGGGCGTGTCGGCGTTCCTCGTGATGCGCGACGACCCAGGAGTCTCGTTCGGGCGCAAGGAAGACAAGATGGGCATCCGCGGATCGCCGACTCGCGAGGTGATCTGCGACGGGGCGCGCGTCCCCGCCGACCGGCTGATCGGCGATGAGGGTGAGGGCTTCGCCTACGCGATGCGAACCCTTGACTACTCGCGGCCGGCCATCGCCGCGCAGGCGCTCGGCATCGCGCAGGGCGCGTTCGACTTCGCCGCCCGATACGCGACCGAACGACAGCAGTTCGGCAAGCCCATCGGCGAGTTTCAGGGCGTCTCGTTCATGGTGGCCGACATGGCGATGCAGCTCGAGGCGGCGCGGATGCTCGTGTACAAGTCGCTCGCGCTCTGCGACGCGGGCGACGAGCGGATGACGTACTTCTCGAGCGTCGCCAAGTGCTTCGCTTCGGATGCGGCGATGCGCATCACGACCGACGCGGTACAGGTCTTGGGCGGGTACGGCTACATCCGCGAGTACCCGGTCGAACGGTACATGCGGGACGCGAAGATCACCCAGATCTACGAGGGGACCAACCAGATCCAGCGCGTCGTGATCGCACGTGAGCTGCTGAAGGCGTTCGCCTAGTGCAGTTCATCGTGATCGGGCGGGACGGCGACGACGCGGACGCGCCCGAACGCCGCGCTCGCGTGCGGCCCAAGCACCTCGAGTTCATCCGGCCGTTCGTGGAGCGAGGACAGGTTCTCCTTGGCGGCGCGATCCTCGACGACGCCGGCACGATGGTCGGATCGACGATCCTAGCCGACTTCGAAACGCGCGACGGGCTCGACGACTGGCAGCGCAACGATCCGTACGTGACCGAGGGCGTGTGGCAGCACTTCGAGGTTCACCCGTTCCGCACCGCCGTCGGCGCATGGATGCCGGACGAGGCCAGAAGCTGAGGTAGCCCGCTACACGAGTCCCATTCGGCGCTCGGCTTCGCGGGCGTGCGGCCATCTTCGGACGTGGTCGGGTAGCAGCGGTAGGGTCGAACGCACGACGGCCGCAGCCGCGGAGAACGCTCGTTCCGTTGCGCCGTTCCACCGCAAGCCGAGCTCCCTCCGCATTCGCGCCGGCAGCAACCCGACAGACAGCAACCCGGAGGCGAGCCCGGCGGGCCACAGCACCAGCGGAGCCGGTGGGGAGAGCACGATTCGGGCCACCGCTCGGCATTCGTCGCCGATGTGCAGCGTCGACATCGTTCGCGTGAGGTACGCGCGGAAATCCGTGTACGTGGCGGGATGGAGAGCCTCCGGCACGCCGAACGCCGTCCCCATCCGGCGCATCTCACGGTAGTAGCGCTCTCGAACGACGAGGGGGATCGGCCGCACCAGTCGCGCGTACGCCTCGATCGACGAGTCGACGAGCGTCGCATGCACCCACAGCAGGAGCTCCGGATCGAGGGCCGAGTACCGCGCGCCGTGGCGCTGTCCGTAGACGGTTTCGTGGACGCGGTGAACGCGTTCGACTGCGGCTTGCCAGTGGGACGAGTCGCCAAAGATCACCGTGAGCGCCGTGTCCACGGTTCGCCACAGCCGGTCGAACGGTGCCACCGTGAAGTCGCTGTGATCGGCGACGCCGGCCGCGACCATCGGGTGCGCGACCTGCATGAGCAGCGCTCGGCCGCCGCCCATGAGCAGGATCGACTCGGCGTTGATCCGCCACGCCAGTGACCCGGGACCGAACAGCCCCGGGTCGCCTTCGGTGCCGCGCGTCGTCTTCGGGAAGCCTCGGACGACGTCACCGAAGCCCCGAACGAGCGTTGCCGTCACCGCGCGAGCGTAGCCCTCAGAGCCTGCGTGCGGGCGTTCCCCGGGGTTGCCTCGCTGGATATGGCCCGAATGATCGCGCGCCGTGGTCGGATGCTCGGACGCGTCGGAGCCCTCGGCTACGCTTCGGGCGATGACGGAAGCGGTGCGGAACGCTCGAGGAGCGAGCGCGATGCGCCCGGTGGCCACCCAGTCGGTCGTCTCAGCGCCGACCGCCTCCGAGGAGGCCCGGGTCGTCAACCTCGAGCTCTACGAGCGCGGTCAGCTCGATGACGCGGCCAGGTTCGTGGTCGACCTCCTGGAGCGCCCCGGAACCGACATCCGAGTGCTCGAAGCGCAGCTCGGGCTGGACGAGGCGCTCGTGGTCGAGGGCCATCCCGACGGGTACGAGCTCATACCGATCGAGCCCGTCGGACCGGGTGTCGTGTGGGCGATCGACGGCGGATCGTGCGTCGTCGCCGACGGGCGGTCGTTCCAGGTCGTGGGGCATCGAGCCGCGCGCGTGCGGTTCCAGAACGGATCCACGGCAGCGATCGACCGTCCCTCGCTCGTGGTGCACGCCGTCTCCACCGAGGAGATGGACAGGCTCGCCCGCGCTGCGCTCACCGAGCTCTGCGGCGCCGAGCCGGAGCGCCTTCCCGACCTGCCCCGTCCGGTGGATGCGCTTCGGGAGTGGTCTGAATGGAGTGAGGTGGCGCGGACCGTCGAGGAAGCTCGCGAGGGCGACCTGGTGCTCATCGACGGGTCGCTGCACGGCGGGCCGCTCGTTCCGCAGACCGTGGTGCAACGCGTCCATCGGCGAGCGGTCGAGCAAGGTGTCGTCATGGCCGGGGTGGTCAAGGCGTCCACGCTGTACTGGGGACGGAACGCGCCGCTCGTCGGGCTGCTGAAACGTCGTGGCGACCGCGAGGCGCCGTCGTCCAGATGGGCTGTGCGCATCTCGACGGACCCCAAGTTCGGACGGTTGTACGTCGGCGACATCTTCGTCGGGCATCTCGCGCCGACGGCGTCGTTCGCGTTCAGGATCGACGTTGCTCGCGGACGACTCGACGCGAACGAGGTCCTCGGGCGCGTCGCGGCGCTCGCCGACGACCCGGCATTCGTGGGGTATCCCTACCCACTCGCCCGAGCACACCAGGCGGCGCGGGTGACGGGCTACGACGTCGTGGACGTTCGGCGCGCCTTCCGCGATGCGCTCTCCGGCCGGGGGATGGCGGAGGACGACATCGAGGTCTTGTTCCAGGACTTCCACGAGGTGCTCAACCGGTGACGGCGGGCGAACGAAGTGAGCGCGACCGCCCGAGCGTTCGCCCCCCAGGTGGGGACTACAAGGGGCGGCTGTTCGGCAAGAGCGTTCTCGAGGCGACGTTCCGATCGTTCTACGGCTCGGACCTGTTCCTCGGGGAGCTGCTCGCGGCGGAGGATCTCGAGCGCGCCAGACGGTTCCTGTTCCGGGTTATCGATGTGACGCATGGCTCGGACTCGTCGGATCCATCGTGGTCGGAGCGGACGGCCGGCGCGTACATGATGGGCGACGCGTCCGGCGCGACGTACGCCCTGCACGATCCGGAGCAGCGCCTGTACAAGGTCGCCACGTGCCAGCCGCTCGGCTACCTCGACGCGGGCGGGTCGTTCCGAAAGCCCAAGTCGCTCCCATCGCAGTTCGCCAAGGTGACGTCCCCGACGCCCGAAGACTTCGAGTTCCTCCGCGAGCGAATGGGCGACGTCCGCGTCGGCCTGTTGCGCTCGGGCGAGGACACGATCGATCTCGAGGTCGGGATCAAGGGGCAGACGCTCACCTCGCACGTCGGGGTCTTCGCCACGACGGGGATGGGCAAGTCGAACCTGATGAAGGTTCTCGCCGGGGAGATCCTGGCGTCGCAGGGGCGGTACGCCTGCCTGCTCTTCGATCCGCACGGCGAGTACCTCGAGGGCGGCAGCGGAACGCGACGCGGCCTCCGTGAGCACCCCTGGGCGGCCGACCGGCTTCGCGTGTACGCCACCAGGGCGACGGGAGCCCGCGCCACAGCGCTCCGTCTCGCCCTGTCGGAGCTGACGCTCGGGGATCTCCAGACCGCGTACGAGTGGAGCCACGCGCAGGAGGACGCCATCTACCGACTCGTCCGGTTCTTTCGCGAGGAGTGGATCAGCAAGGTCGGCGAGGAGGACGACGTGTCGACGCTCGCCGAGGACCTGAACGTCGCAACGAGCACGCTGCAGGTCATCCAGCGTCGCGCGCAACGGATCCTCGAGCTGCCGTGCATCTCGCGGGATCCGTCCCAGCCGTCGCTCTCGGCTCGGATCGTGGACGAGCTGATGGATGGCTACTCCGTGCTCGTCGACACGAGCGGGCTTTCGTCGATGGAGGAGATCCTGGTGGCGTCGGTGATCACCCGCCGTGTCCTCGACGCATATGCCGACACCTACCTGTCGGACCGGGATCGGTTCGCCGCGCTCCCGCCGACGCTCGTCGCGCTCGAGGAGGCGCAGCGCGTGCTGTCGCGCGTGGCGCGATCGGACGAGAACGTCTTCCCGCGTCTCGCGCGCGAGGGGCGAAAGTTCAAGGTCGGGATGTGCGCGGTCTCGCAGCAACCGAAGCTGATCGACGACGAGCTCCTGTCGCAGTTCAACACGTTCTTCATCCTGGGCCTGGCCGACGAGAAGGACCGCAACATCCTCCGAGGGAGCTCCAAGCAGGACATCTCCGATCTCGGCCCCGAGATCCAAACGCTCATGCCCGGCGAGGCGATCGTGACCAACCTCGAGGCGCCGTTCGCGCTTCCCGCGCAGATCTATCTATACGAGGACTACCTGAAGTCGGTGGCCGGGCCCTCGCCGATGCCGGCGAGGCCCCACGGAGCCGCTCGGGGGTTCGCCGAGTAGTGGCGCGACTCGTCGCATTCGGCGACGCGCACCTCGGCCGGTCGCACCTCGCTCACCTCCGCGACGAGCACGGCCGGAACGTTCGGGAGGAGGACTTCCTGCGCGCGTTCACGTGGGCGATCGACGAGACGATCGCGCGAGAGCCGGACGGGTTCGTGTGGCTCGGCGACGTGTTCGATCACGCCCGGCCGACGTACCGAACGTTCGCCCACGTGCTCGCTGGGCTTCAGCGTCTCTCGGATGCAGGTTTGAAAGGCGCCGCGATCAGCGGGAACCACGATACGCCGAGGGTGCGGGGAACCGGATCGCCCTACGACGCGCTCGAGCGGGTGTTCCCCGACGTCACGTTCGCGTGGCGGATGGAGGCGGTGACCGCGGAGGTCGCCGGCGTCGCGGTTCACGCCGTTCCGCAGACGATGTCCGTGGAGGATCTCCGGAAGGAGCTCGGGGTTGCGGCAGGACGGACTCGGACCGACCAGACGAACCTACTGCTGGCGCACGTCGCGCTGACGTCGCTCCCCGCGCGGGCCTGGCGCGACATCAACGAGCTCGAGGTCGAGGAGGCTTCGTTCGACAAGGCGTTCGACCTGGTGATCCTCGGGCACTATCACGCGCTGCAGAAGGTCTCCAAGCGCACCTGGTACGCGGGCTCCACCGACACGTTCTCGTTCGCCGACAGCCCGGAGACTCCCAAGGGCCTCGTCGTCGTCGATACCGACACGGGTTCGGTCGAGCACGTGGAGAACCCCCACGAGCGCCCGCTCGCCACGGTCGGCATATCCGCGGACGGCCTATCCGCCGGCGAGCTCGTCGACGCGGTGGAGAAGGCCGCAGCGGGCACCCCGTCGGGCGCGATCGTCCGCGCATACCTGAACGGCGTCGACCCGGCGTCGTTCCGTCAGGTGGCGAACGAGCAGTTCCAGGAGGCGGTTCCCGCGGCGCTGTGGGTGCAGGTCGAACCCGACTACGGCGCCGAGGCGTTCGCCGTGCAGGGCGGACCGGTGGTCGGTTCGCTCGAGCAAGAGTGGGCCACGTACGTCGAGCCGCAGGATCTCGCGGGGCTCGATCGCGAGCGGGTGGTCGCGCTCGGCTCTCGGTTCCTCGTCGACGCGCAAGGGGAGACGGTGTAAGTGCGCGTCCTCGAGCTCTCGCTGCGCAACTACCGCGTGTTCGAAGAGGTCGACCTGGAGATCCCCGCACGCGTGATCGGTATCTTCGGTGAGAACGGAGCGGGGAAGACGACGCTCGTCGAGTCGGTGGCGTTCGCGTTGTACGGGGTCGACGCGGCCCGCACGAAGAAGCAGGAGATCAGGACGCACGGCGTGCTGACCGACTGCGAGGTGCGCGTGGTGTTCGAGCACGCCGGCTCGCAGTTCGAGGTGCGCCGATCGATCAAGGGCCGAGGTCACACCCCGGAGGCCGAGCTGTACGGCGGCGAGCTGTTGCTGGCGTCCGGCACGACCGATGTCGACGCAGAGCTACGTCGGCTCCTGCACATGGATCTCCACGTGTTCCGTTCCTCGGTCTACGCGGAGCAGAAACAGCTCGACGCGTTCTCGGACCTCAGCCCGGCGCGACGCAAGGAGATGGCGCTCCGGCTCCTCGGTATCAAGCCGGTCGACGACGCGCGGACGTTCGCGAGACGCGAGGCCCGCGCCACACGGGAGAGCGCCGGGCAGTTGGAAGACGCCGTTGCCGATATCGCCGCTCTCGAGGCCGAGTTGAAGGAGGCGAAGGACGCGGCGGCCGAGGCCGCGAAGGGGGCGAAGGCCGCCGCGGCGGAGCTGAAGACGGCGACGACGAAAGCCAAGGCAGCCCGTAAAGCGTTCCAGGAGATCGACGCGGCGCGAGAGCGCGTCGAGAAGCTGACCGTCCAACTTCGCGCGAAGATCGAGCAGCGCGAGGCCGTCGTTGAACGAGGCGAGGAGCTCGCCGAACGGGCCGAGGGCATCCGCGAGCGTCTCGCGGTACTGCCCGAATTGCAGGATGAGCTGGAACGTGCGGGCGACGTCGAATCGCGGCTGCGTGCCGGCACGAGGCTCGCCGACGCCCTGGAGAAGCTGGAAGCGGCGCAGAGGCGGCTCGCCGACGTACCGCCTGCCGACGCCGACGCCGACCGGGATGCCCTCTCGGCGGCGGAGGCGACGCTCGCGAACGCGCGCGACGCGTCGGCTCGCTCGGCCGCCGAGCGTTCTCACGCGGCGTCGCTGCAGGAGGCGGCCGAGGATCGGTTGGCCCGGGCCGCCGAGGCCGATCCCACGCAGCCCTGCCCGACGTGCGGACGGCCGCTCGGCGACGACTTCGCCGACTACGTGAAGCACTGTCGTGCCGACGTCGCCGCGGCGAAGAGGACCGCGTCGGCGGCGGAGCGAGCGATGAAACAGGCGGCGACGGCGCTCTCACGCGCGCAGAAGGCGTTCGACAACGCGACGAAGAACGCCCAGGCGACGCTCGACGCCGAACGGCGTCGAGCGCAGTTCGCCGAGAACGCCGATGCGCTTCGCGCGGAGGTCGAGGTCCTCGCCAAACCGTTCGACGGCACGCCGCCCGATCTCGACGGCCTCCGAGCCGACGTCGATCGAATCTCGGCGCTGGGCAAGGAGATCGCGGAGATTGCGGCAGAACGCAAGCACCTGGTACAGCTCGAGACGGACCTCGCCGCGGCAGGGGAACGACTCCGTGCGATCGACGCCGAGCTGACCGCCCTCACGGACGAGGCCGAGGCGATCGCTTTCGATCCTCGGGCACACGACCAACGGCGTTCCGCCCTCGACGACGCGGAGCGCACGCTGGAGGAGGCGACGACGGCCGAGCGCGAGGCCAGCGACGATGCGAAGGACGCCGATAAGCAACTCGCTGTGGTCACGGCGGCGCTCGCTCAGGCGAGACAGACCGCCGCGCGGGTCGACGAGCTCCGTTCGGAGGCGCGCTACGTCGAGCGCGTCGCCATGCTCCTCGACGGCTTCCGAGATCACCTCGTGGCCCGCGTTGGCCCCGAGCTCTCTCGCGAGGCCGAGGTGCTGTTCCGGGAGCTCACGAACCACGCCTACGACGACCTTCGCGTCGACGACGAGAGTCTGTCGATCCAGATCGCCGATGGCGACTCGTACTTCGACATCGGCCGGTTCTCCGGATCCGAGGCAGACCTGGCCAACCTCGCGCTCCGCGTCGCCATCTCTACGCACCTGTCGAGGATGTCGGATGCCGACGTGGGGATCATGGTGCTCGACGAGGTGCTCGGGTCGCTCGACGAGGAGCGCAAGGACCTGATGGTGCAGACCCTGGGCCGCCTCTCGGCGCGCTTCCACCAGCTATTCGTGATCACGCACGCGGAGCGGGTGAAGGATCAGTTCCCGGCGGCGATCCTCGTTGAGAAGTCCGGCCGTCGACGGAGCACGGCGGTCCTGGTCTAGCCGCCGGACGGCTCGCGGCCAATTGCGCTACGACCGCTCCACAACGACGTCCGTTCGCTCGAACGCCTCACCGTCCCATTCGAACGTCACGTGCCGGAACGCGCTGGGGCAGCAGTGCGCGTCGTCGGGTCGGAAGACCGCCATCCTCAGCTCGAGCGCGCCGGGCGAGATGAGGAACTGGGCATCGCACGTCCGCCGGCGGAGCACCTGCCGCGTGTCGTCGGCATCGCTCACGATCACGCGCCACGTGCCGCACGCGCCGCTCCCGCCCATCTCCTCGAAGGTGAGGAGGTCGTCGTGGCCGTCGTCGGTCGCATCGCCCGCCTCCACCCGGATCCCGAGCACGCCCTCCGCGGCCGCGTCGATGAACGCGAAGACGACGCTCCAATGCGGCCGATCCGGGAACCGCTGCCACAGCGCGAAGCCGTGTTCGGCCGCGAACGGATCGTCCCCGATCACGTAGGCCACCGCGACCTGATCGGGCACGTCGCTGCCCGCCGGAAGCGCGACTCGATCGGTCGACTGTGCGTCCGGTGGCACGAGCGCCTCGCTCGGCAGGTCGGACGCGTCGAGGTCGTTGTTGATCGGAGCGGCCCACGCGGGAGGGATGGGACGGGGTTGCGGAGTCGGGCTTCCCGACGCCGTCGGAGTCGGGCTCGGTGAGTCGATGGGCGAGGGCGATGCAGTCGGCGTGGGGGAGGCGCTCGGTTGGGCTACCTGCCCGCCGTCGCCGTCACACGCCGCGAGGGCGAGCGCAATGACGAACAGAAAGCGTTGGAATCGGGACACCGCGTCATGCTACGGCCGTACGGTGCCGCGCCCGTAGAATCGGGTCGATGTCCACCTCGTCGTCGACGAAGACGGTCGCCGAATCGCACACGACGCTCGTCCAGCTGATGGAGATCACCCATGCCAACATCGCGGGGATCGTCCACGGCGGCGAGGTGATGAAGCTGGTCGACACGGCCGCAGGGATCGCGGCGGTGAAGCACTCCGGCGGCATGGCCGTCACCGCCTCGATCGACGAGATGTCGTTTCTCACCCCGGTCCACGTCGGCGACCTGGTGACGGTGGCCGCGTCCGTGAACGACGTCGGGACGACCTCGCTCGAGGTCGGCGTCCGCGTTGATGTCGAGGACGTCATCAGCGGTGAACGCCGTCATACCTCGAGCGCGTACCTCGTGTTCGTCGCGCTCGACGACGAGGGAAAGCCGCGACCCGTTCCCCGTCTCGTGACGAAGACCTCGGCCGAGCGCCGCCGGCAGCGAGAGGCGAAGATCCGGCGCGAGATGCGCTTGGCGCACCGCGAGGCCATCGAGAGCCACCGGAGGAGACCCGAGCAGGACCGATCCGCCCGCGTCTAAGTCGCCATTCCGCCGTCGAAGCCCGTACGCGACGGTCTGGGACCATGGAGTTCGGCCGACCCGAAAGGACGAGATGACCACCGACCTCGGCGGCGCGAGGGGGCGGATCGACACCGCCGACGGCCCGGTCGAGCTGTACCGGCTCGAGTGGCTCGCCGAACGCGGCGTCGGCGACGTCGAACGGCTCCCGCACACCGCTCGGATCCTCCTCGAGAACCTCCTTCGCAGAGCCGGGACGCGCGACGTTCGAGACGAGGACGTCTCAGCCCTGGCGGGGTGGCCGGCGCCGGCTCCGGAAGCGTCGGTTGCGTTCATGCCGTCCCGCGTCTTGATGCAGGACTTCACCGGTGTTCCGGCCGTCGTCGATCTCGCCGCGATGCGTTCGGCGATGGCGCGCGCGAGCGGCGACCCCTCGCGCGTCAACCCGCTCGTCGACGTCGACCTCATCATCGATCACTCCGTCCAGGTGGACCTGTTCCGCTCGCCCGAGGCATACGAGGCAAACATCGATTGGGAGTACCGGCGAAACTCGGAGCGGTACGCGCTCCTCCGGTGGGCGCAGCAAGCGTTCGACGGCGTTCGCGTCGTTCCGCCCGGCGCCGGGATCTGCCACCAGGTGAACCTGGAGCACCTCGGCAAGGTCGTCGCGGTCAGGGACGGCATCGCGATGCCAGACACGCTCGTCGGCACCGACTCCCACACGACCATGATCAACGGGCTCGGCGTGCTGGGGTGGGGTGTGGGCGGGATCGAAGCGGAAGCCGCGATGCTCGGCCAGCCAATGTTCCTGCCTGCACCCGTCGTGATCGGCGTCCGCGTCGTCGGTGCGCTTCCGGCCGGAACGACCGCAACCGATCTCGTCTTGACGCTCACCCAGATGCTTCGCGCGCACGGCGTCGTCGGCACATTCGTCGAGTTCTTCGGCGACGGGCTGTCGACGCTCGCGCTCGCGGACCGCGCGACGCTCTCGAACATGTGTCCCGAGTACGGCGCGACGGCGGCGTTCTTCCCCATCGACGCGGAGACGCTTCGGTACCTACGCTTCACGGGACGCGAGGACCGCGTCGATCTCGTCGAGCGCTTTGCGAACGAACAGGGGCTGTTCAGACGCGACGGCGATCCCGAGCCGGTGTTCAGCGAGGTCCTCGACCTCGATCTGTCCGGCGTCGAGCCGTCGCTCGCGGGTCCCAAGCGCCCGCAAGACCGCGTACCGCTCGCCGGCGTATGGGCTTCGTTCGTCGAGGCGTTCCGCGATCGGCTCGAGCCGGACCCGACACCCCAGCAGACGGCGCGGTTCCTCGACGAAGGCGGCGCGCAGACCGCCCTGAACGAACCCGCCGCCAGCACCGGGCGCGTCGTCGATCCGGTAGGCGAGCCCGAGCCGGTCTCACTGAACGACGGCGTGCTTCGGCACGGTTCGATCGTCATCGCGGCCATCACGAGCTGCACGAACACGTCGAATCCGAGCGTGATGCTTGCGGCCGGCCTGCTCGCGAAGAAGGCGGTCGAGGCGGGGCTCGAGACCAAGCCGTGGGTCAAGACCTCGCTCGCCCCCGGGTCACGCGTCGTCACGGAGTACCTCGACGCTGCCGGGCTGCAGCCGTACCTCGACAAGCTCGGGTTCTCGCTCGTTGGCTTCGGGTGCACGACGTGCATCGGGAATTCGGGGCCCCTGCCGGACGCGGTGGCCGCCGCAGTCGCCGAACGCGACCTCGCGGTCGTCGCGGTGCTCTCGGGCAACCGGAACTTCGAGGGACGGATCCACCCGCAGGTGCGCGCGTCGTATCTGGCGTCGCCGCCGCTCTGCGTGGCCTACGCCATCGCCGGTCACGCCGAGGTCGATCTGACGACGCAGCCGCTGGGGGTCGCGCCGGACGGCACGCCCGTGTACCTACGCGACCTGTGGCCGACGGCGGAGGAGGTCCGCGAGGCGATCGCCGCGTCGGTCTCGCCCGACCAGTTCCGACGAGAGTACGGCCGGATCTACGACGGCGACGAGCGGTGGAACGCGCTCCCGTCGCCTGAGGGCGCGATGTTCGCGTGGGACCTAGACTCGACGTACGTCCGAGAGCCGCCGTTCTTCGAGGATCTTGCGCCCGTGCCAGGGGTCGTCGACGACGTCGCCGGCGCGCGGTGCCTGGTGAAGCTCGGTGACTCGATCACGACCGATCACATCTCACCGGCAGGGGCGATCCGTCCGGATTCACCGGCCGGCCGGTACCTCATCGACCACGGCGTACCGCAGCGTGAGTTCAACAGCTACGGTGCGCGACGCGGGAATCACGAGGTGATGATGCGCGGGACGTTCGCCAACGTGCGGCTGCGGAACGAGCTCGCCTCCGACGCCGAGGGTCCGTGGACGACGCACCTGCCGAGCGGCGAACGGATGACGATCTACGACGCCGCGCTTCGTTATCGCGACGAGGGAGTTCCGCTCGTCGTGCTCGCCGGCAAGGAGTACGGCAGCGGGTCGTCGCGCGACTGGGCCGCCAAGGGGCCGGCGTTGCTCGGCATCCGCGCGGTCATCGCGGAGAGCTTCGAGCGGATCCACCGCAGCAACCTCGTGGGATTAGGCGTGCTGCCCCTGCAGTTCCGTTCCGGCGAGTCGGTCGCCACGCTCGGCCTGACCGGAACGGAGACCTTCGACATCTCGGGCCTCGCCGGCGGTCCGATCCCGAGACAGGACGTCGAGGTCGTCGCTCGGAATGCCGACGGCGGGGAGACGCGGTTCGCCCTGACGGTTCGCATCGACGCCGCCGCCGAAGTGGAGTACTACCAGCACGGCGGGATCCTTCAGATGGTGCTGCGGGAGATGCTTCGCGGCTAGGACCGACCCCGTATGGCAGGGAATCAGCCTGATCACTCGCCGGTGACGTCTGTCCCCGTGCGCCTGTCGGCCTCTTCGATCAGCGCTTCGAGCGAGACCGGGTTATCGGGATCGTAGGCCGCCGCGCCGACCGACACCGAGAGTTGGGAGGACCGCCCGCTCCGCGCGTTGCTCTCCGCGATCGCCTCGACGAGCCTCGACAGCACGACGGCGTCGGCGCCAGACGCGTCGCCGGTGAGCAGGACGCAGAACGAATTCGGGCCTACGCGCGCGAGGACGTCCGAGCTGCGGACGACGGCGCGAAGCACGTCCGCCGCCTCGGTGACGGCGCGGCGCCGTTCGTCCTGGTCGGCATCGTCTTCCGGCGCGGCGTCGGGGGTGTCAAGACGGACGAACACCAGCGTGACCGGTACCTTCGAACGGCTGGCGTAGGCGAGATGATGCGAGGCGAGGTGCTCGAGACCGCGCGTCGTGTAGAGCCCGGTGAGATCGTCCACGAATCGGCCCCGTTCGAGCTCGTCCTCCAGGCGCCGAAGCGACGTCGCATACCGAACGGCGCGTGCAAGGAGTTCGGGCGAGGCGGCGGAGACGACGTCGCTGGCGCCGGCGTCGATCGCGCGTTCCGCGATCCCGGCCCGGTCGGCGGCGCCGGCGCCATCGGCGCCCTGCGTGTCGCGGTCGGCGTCATCCGCCGAAAGCACCCCGATCACCGCCACGTCGGGAGCGCGCTCCCGGATCGACCGGACCGCGTCCACGCCGGGTGCGTCCGGCGTGTCGAGCGCCAGGAGCACGACGTCGACGCCACCGCCGGCGAGTTGTGCCAGTGCCCCGAGGAGGTCGTCGGCCGTCTCGACGGTCGCACCGGCGACGACGCCGGGGTCGAATCCGACCGCGAGGACGGCAACGGGAGGCTTCGAGGCCGGCACGAGGACAGCGTATCCGCACGGCGACGACATAGCGCGGCAGGCGCGGGGAGGGGTCTCCACAGGAACGCCACGTCGTTGCCCGGATGCCGGCGAGTGGTCCGCGGGTAGCCTTCGACGCGTAACGTCATGAGCGACTCCACCCGATCGACGCGACGTGGCGAACGTGGGCGAACGGTCTTCCTCGCGCTATCCGCGACGCTGTCGGCGTTGGTGATGGTCGCGGCTTCGATCACCTTCGCCACGTACCTGTGGGCTCGAGGGCAGATCGTGACCTTCGACAACACCCAACCCGACGACCCCGAGGCGCCGATCGACGTCGTGGGACGGTGCGCGAACCGTTCATGCAACTATCTGTTGCTCGGCAGCGACTCGCGCGCGGGACTCACTGAGGAGGAGCTCATCGCCTTCGGGGACGATGAGCACCTCGGCGGGGAGAACCGATCGGACACGATCATCCTCGTCCACACCGAACCCGACCAACGCGAGGCCGTGTTCCTCTCGTTCCCCCGAGATCTGTGGGTCGACATCCCCGGCCTCGGGATGGGCAAGATCAACACCGCGTTCGAGGGCGGGATCGACCGCGGCGGACCGCAGCGGGTCGCTCGCGTCGTGAAGTCGCTCACGGGGATGCAGGTCCATCACGTGCTGTACGTGGACCTGGCGCGTTTCCAGAAGCTCGTCGACGCGCTCGGCGGCGTCGACATGTGCGTCCCCTATCCGATGTACGACCCCCTCTCGCTTCTGGACATCCCGGCTGGTTGTCAGCACTTCGACGGTCGGACGGCGCTCGCATACGTAAGGACGAGGCACCAGCCGTGCGACTCGGTTCCCGATTTCGCGCGCATCAGCCGGCAACAACAGTTCCTGCGCGCGGTGATCTCGCGCCTCCTGGAGCCGGGACAGCTGTTCCGGCTCCCCACGCTCGTTCCCGATCTCCTCGCGAACTTCGTCGTCGATCCCGGACTGCGGAACCCGGCCGATCTCGTCTACCTCGCCGGTCAGCTCCAGGGCCTCAGCACCGACGCCGCGGAGTTCCGGGCCGTCCCCTCGGTGCCGTCGTCCACGGTCGTCAACGGTCAGTTCCTGTCGACCGTCGAGATCGTCCAGCCCGAGGCCGACGAGCTGTTCCGCAGGATCCGCGATGGGCGTCCGCTCGGCGAGGTCGGCGCCACGCTCCCGCAGACACCGCCGTCGCCCGCCAACATCGTGGTCGCCGTTCAGGATCAGGGATCGGCGAACGCGAACGCCGTCTTCGATCTGTTGACCGACGGTGGATTCGACACGTCTCCCGGCACCGTGGAGGCTTCGCCAGACGTGCCGGTGAAGGGGTCGGTGATCCTCTATCGGCAGGGCGAAGAGGCGAAGGCGAGGGTCGTCGGCTCGTACCTCCGTGACCTCGAGATCGTCGGCGCCGCACCGGAGGCCTTTCCCAGCGACGAGGACGTCGCCGTCGTCGTGGGACGGAACTACGAGCTCCCTCCGCCAGAGGCCGATGGTCCGGTGGAGTGTCCCTAACGGTGCCGCACTAGCTGCGTTCGCGCATTGCCCCGAGGGCGTCGTCGAGTGATCTGAACGCGACCTCGGGTACGTACCGTCTCCGGACGAGGTCGCGTCCCCGTTCGCTCAGTGCCCGCCACGTCGCGTCGTCGGTGAGCACGCGGGTCAGCGCGCGAACGACGTCGTTCGAGTCGGTCGCCACGAGCAGGTCTCCTCCGGCGGTCACGTCGAGCCCCCTCGCGGCGTCGGCCGTCGCGACGACGGGCAGACCGCGGGCGAGCGCGTTCAGGATCTTCACGCGCGTTCCCGAGCCACCGAGCCCGACGTCGACGAAGGCGCGGGCTCGCCCGTACAGCGACTCGTCGTCGGGCGTGTCCAGGACGAGCTCGACGCCGGGCACCCTCGCGACGAGCGAGGTGAGCGAGCGCGGAGCCCCGGCGCCGGCGACGACGAGGCGAATCCCGGGCACCGCACGCTGAAGCGAGGGGAGCCCGTCGTGGAGGAACCGCTTCATCCCCTCCAGGTTCGGTGCCCACGAGAGCGTTCCGAAGAACAAGACGACGGGTTCGCGGGGTGGCTCGAGCGCTGGCCGTTCGAGGAGTTCGGGGTTGGCGACGTTCGGAAGGATCCGAACGTCGCCCACATCGGCGATCGCAATGAGCGCCGCGCGATCGTCCTCGGACACGGCGAACACGACGTCGAATCGAGGGACGATGCGCGTCTCGTAGCGCCGAACGCGTGCCGCCTCAGACCGCACGAGCAAGCGCCGGATCGGTGAGGTCTCGAGCTCGGCGTGGCGCTCCCACATCAGGTGTTCGGCGTTGTGCTGATGCAGGAGCTTCGATCCGCCGTATCCGCGCGGGAGGTACTGCGCCATCAACCACCCGTCGACGAACACGACGTCGTATCCGTTCGTGTCGACGAGTGAACGGACGGTCATCGACATCTCGTCGCTGTGGTTGCGCTCGACGCTAAGGGGGCGGCGTCGCAAATAGCTCGCGACGAGACGCACGACGGAACGCGGGCGGTGCAGGGGCACGGTCACGGTACGGCCGGCGTCGCGTCTCCATTCCTCCCCGGGACGAACGAAGCATGCGACGTCCACGTCGTGGTGCCGTTCGAGGTGCTCGAGCAACGCCGCCGACTTGATCGTCCCTCCGCTCCGGGCCTCGACGAGCGCGCGCGGCGTGAGGAAGAGAAGACGCATGTCAGCTCGTGCGTTCGGTCAGGGCGCGGAAGGGGAAGACGACCGTGGCCCGCACGATGCGTGGAAATCGCCCCGGCTCGAGCGCGAGCCGCCACGCCCACTCCAGGCCCACGCGATGGAGGAGGCGCGGCGCCCGCCGGAGGCGTCCGGCCCACATATCGAACGCGCCGCCGACGCCGATCAGGATCCGAGCGGACGGGATGTCGTCCGCGTGCTCGGCGATCCACCGCTCCTGCTTCGGGGCGCCGAGACCGACGAGAACTACCGCCGGTGCGACGCGTTGGAGTTCGCCGACGATCTCGTCGTCGCGCGCATGCGGACGCGCGCGGCCGTCGTCATCGATCGGGACGCCGGAGCCGACGAGGTGGACGCGCATCGACGGCACGCGGCGCCGCCACTCGGCGGCCGCACGCTCGGCGGGGGTGGCCGAGCCCCCGACGAAGGCGATCGGGAGGTCCCGATCGGAAGCGAGTCGAACCGCGAGCGCACCGATCTCCACACCGGGCCACCGTCGAATCCTTCGTCGCGCGAGGAGCGATTCCACCAGCGCGACGCCGGTCCCATCCGGGAGCGCCAGGTCTGCGGTGTTCAACAGCTCCCGATAGGACGGATCGTCGCGAGCACGAAGCAGGATCTCGGGGTTCGGCGTGAAGATGCGGCTCGCTCGATCCCCCTCGAGGAATCCGATACATGCGTGTTCGAGCTCCTCGCGCGACGCTACCTCGTCGAGCCGGACGCCGAAGATCTCGCGTGCCACTACGGACCCGGCGTGGCGGCCTCGGCGCGCGCCAGCGACGCATAGACCTTCTCCGCGCGATCGCGCAGGGTGGCCGACGCCCGGCTCCGGAAGCGCTCGCGGAGGTCCGCCTTCATTCGGTCGCGAAGGTCAGAGGGCCGGGGAACGATGCGTTCCAGGCGCTCGCCACCGCCGCGACGGCGGCGCCAGTCGTCGTCGATCTCGCGCATGATCCGTTCCACGTTGCTCGGCGTGGAGTCGAACTCGACCAGTTCGGTCCCGAAGCGACGGTTGACCCGACGGATCACCGAGCCCATCTGTCCGCCGGTGACCTCGTCGTACGTTCCGACGACGAACCCCGAACGCCGGGGTTGTAAGGGCTCGTAGAACCGCAGGAACCCGTGGAGCACATCGTTCGGCGTCCGCCGGGGGTGCCGGATCATGTTCGAGACGACGACGTCCTCGGGCGATCGGATCAACACGAGCGCCGGCACGGCGAGATCGATCGCGCGCAACACGTTCGCCGGCGCGTGAGTGTGATGGGCGACCTGGAGGACACGTGGCGCCTGTGCCAGATTGATCGTCGCCAGCGCGAACGACGACGCGCATCTGGGGAACGACTCGACCACCAGGTCGGTCCGCTCGTCGACGACGACGCCCTCTCCTCGGAGTCGTGTCAACGGAAGGGCAACGACGGGATACCGCGCGAGCGACGTCATGACGAGGTACCGAAGCCGCTCCACCGTCTCAGATGCTACTTGCACGCTGTTCGCCTACGGCGTCGCCGCGGGTGCGACCGGCCGAGCCAGCAACCTGGCCAGTCCGTCGTCCGAATCGAACACGACATCGTTGGGACCGGCCTGTTCGACCAGTCCTCCGACGTCGGCGACGAACGCCGGCGTCCCCAGCCGCTGTGCCCGGGCCAGCGCGCCCGACGACCACGCTCGCCGGTACGGGAACACGACGGCATCCGCCGCGGTGATCCACTCGTCGAACTCGGCGTCGGAGACGTAGCGCTCGATCATCGTCACGCCGCCGGTTCGTTCGCAGAGCGCCCGTAGCTCGTCGACGTAGCCGAGCGTGGCGGACGTCGGCGTTCGCACCGAGCCGACGATGTACAGACGTCCCGGCGAGCCCGCGATCCCGAAGGCCCGGACGGCGCGGTCGAACCCCTTGTCCGAGTGGATGAACCCCGCACACACGAACACCGAAGGCTCGTGTCCGAGATCGAGACGCGCGCGAGCCTCGTCCCGGCGGAGCACCGCGTGAACCGTGACGGAGGCCGTATGCGGCACGAGCGTCGCGTTCGTTCGGATGCCGTAGTCGCGCTCGAGCGCGCGGCGTTCGGCGTCGGTGTGGAACAGGAGCCGCGCTCGGGCGAAGGCCAGTCCCAGCAGCCGGTAGTCGGGACGAAGGCGAGATGGCGGCGCCGTCGCCTCGTGAACCAGGATCTCGACGGACGGCCGGCGGGCGACGAGCCACAGCAGCGACGCCGCCGTGATCACGTGCAGCACCGGCGTTCGCGGCCGGAAGTACAGACCCGGCTCGAAGTGCACGACGATCCGGTCGAACCTCCCCGCGATCCGCGCCGCCTGACGGAACGCGGAACCGCCGATGAACCGGAGTCGCACGTCTCCGTGGCCGTCCGGAGGTGAGAGGACGACGACGTCGTGACCCTCGTCGCGCAGCCGCGTCGCCTGCGCGGCGACGTACGCCCCGATCCCGCAGTGCCTCGGCGGGTACGGACCGACGAGCAGGATCCGCATCAGTGACGACCGCCCTCGTCTCCGACGGACCGCACGGCGATCGTTCCGTTCACGACGCTAACCAGCAGCCGCCGAGCGCAGAACGCCGGCCGTTCGACGCGCGGTCGCGTCCCAGTCGTAGCTACGTGCGCGTTCGAGACCTGCGCTCCGAAGACGCGCGCGGAGCGCCGTGTCCCGAAGGAGCGACTCGATGCCCGCGGCGATCGCGTCGGGATCGTGGGGGTCGACGAGTACGGCAGCGCCGTCGGCGAGCTCGGGGAGCGACGAGACGTTCGACGCGAGCACCGGCGTGCCCGATGCCATCGCCTCCAGGACCGGGAGCCCGAACCCCTCGTACAGCGAGGGGTACGCCAGCAGCTCCGCGCCGGCGAGCAGCGCCGACGCGTCCCGCTCGGACACGTATCCCGTCAGCGTGATGACGCCGCGGACCTCGGCGGGAACACCTGCCAACGCCTCCGCGACGGTGTCTCGTCGGTCCGGATCCCACGGCCTCGCTCCGGCAAGAACCAGACGCGGGCGAACGGAGCCATCCACGCGAGCGAACGCGTCGAGCATCCCCTGTAAGTTCTTCCGGCCCTCGAGACCGACGAACAGGACGTACGGCCCGTCGATCCCGTAGCGGTCGCGCACGCCGCGAACGTCGTCGTGGTCGCGCGGGTGGAAGACCTCAGCGTCGACGCCGAGGGGGATCACCTCGATGCGATCTCGTTCCACGCCGTACTGTTCCTGGACGTCGTCCGCCGTCGCGTTCGACGGGACGATGACCCGCGTTTCCCCGGTCAGCGTTCGCTCGAGGCTGCGGAGCCACCAGGGCACGGCGTGCGGCGCCGTCGACGGCAACAGGCGGAACCCCAGGTCGTGAACGGTGACGACGACGCGTTGCGCGCGCGTCGGCGGCGGAACGAAGTTCGGCCCGAACACGACGTCGCCACGAACGAACCACTCCATGCGCGGAAGATCGAGCCGGGCGACGGCTCGGTTGAACCACCTCGCGGGGATCGGCGTGCCGTGCTCGACGAGGGTCGACGCGCCGACGTCCGAGAAGAACCGGCGGCCGGTCAGGACGCCGCCGGCGTTCAGGTACCAGGCCACGTATCGCGTGGAAGGGTCGACCCGCGGGAGCCGCCGAACGAGCTGCCACGTGTAGCGTCCGACCCCGGTTCGGTGGGGCGCGGTCGCGGACCGCGCGTCGATGATGACCTGCATGGTTGGGCATCGTATCCACGAGCCGTGCGCGATCCGGGCGTTGGTAGGCTCGCGCGCACATGGCCGAGCCCGTTCCGCCGAACGACGACGACGCCCGGCGCATCCTCGAGCGCGAGCTCTACTGGGCGGGCGATCCGACGACGGCCGAGAGCGGAAGCACACGACAGCTCCGGATCGCGCTCCACGACTTCGCCGCGGCGCTCCGGGCGGACTCACGCTCGCGGGTGCCGAGGCAGGAGCCGCTGCTCGGCTCGGCTTCACGATGGAAGCGGAACGTGAAGGTTTCCTTCTATCTGGCTCTCAGGCCGGTCACTCACCGCTACGACCGGCTGCTCGCCGACCTGGCCACGCTCACTCGAATGCTCGCCGAGCGGCTCGCGGACGCCGAAGCGGAGATCGCGCAGCTCAAGGAACGTCTGGCCGATCGAGCCGGTGTCGACGACACCACCGCGCCGGGCGAACGCGCGACTCCCAGGCGTCGTACTCGTAAGCCCGCCGGGGAGGGTTGATGCGGATCGCCGTGTGTCACCCACAGACGCCGTTCGTCCGCGGGGGCGCCGAGACGCACGCCGAGCAGCTCGTGGGAGCGCTCCGCAAGGCCGGCCACGAGACGGACCTCGTTCTCGTCGCCGGGAAGTGGTACCCGGGGGCCGAGCTCGTCCACCAGATGGCAGTGTGGCGAAGCATGGAGCTGTCCGAGTCGAACGGCCTTCCGATCGATGTGGTCATCCCGCTGAAGTTCCCCGCGTACCTGATCCAGCACGAACGGAAGGTCGTGTGGCTGATCCATCAGCACCGGACCGCGTACGAGCTGTGGGACCACCCGGAATACGCGGATCTCGCACGGCAGAAGGACGCGGTGCTCGTGCGCGACGCGATCCACGCGGCGGATCGCGTCGCGCTCGGCGAGGCCAAACGCGTGTTCACCAACTCGAAGAACGTGCAGCGCCGGCTGTGGGACTCGCTCAAGATCCCGTCCGATCCGCTGTATCACCGGTCTCCGCTCACGGAGGACCTGCTCCGGCGCGAGCCGGGGCCGTACGGCGACGCGATCGTGTTCCCCAGCCGGTTCGAGAGCCTGAAGCGGCAGAGCATCGTGGTCGACGCGATGCGTCATGTGAAGACCGACGTGCGCCTGGTCCTCGTCGGGCGCGGTCCGGACGAGGATGCCCTCCGACGCCAGATCGGCGAGCACGGCCTGAGCGAGCGCGTGTCGATCGAGGTGGCCGTCCCGAACGAACGCCTTCGCGAGCTGATGCTCAACGCGCTCGCCGTGTACTACGGCCCGTTCGACGAGGACTACGGGTACGTCACGCTCGAGGGCTTCGCCGCGCGCCGGCCGGTCATCACGCTCACCGACAGCGGGGGTCCGCTCGAGTTCGTCGAGGACGGCCAGACCGGACTCGTTGCGCCCCCGGATTCGAAGGCGGTCGCCGACGCCTTCGACAGGTTGTTCGCGCAGCGCGACCTGGCGCGCCGGCTGGGGGAGGCGGGACGACGGTGTGTAGAGGAGACCGTCCCGGAGTGGCCGGAGGTGGTCGAACGGTTGCTCGCCTGATCGACCGGCTGACCACGCCGCAGCCGCGGTCGACCCCTGTCGTGTCTCGCGTCGCGTACGTGTCGCCCATGCCGCCGGCTCGGACGGGGATCGCCTCCTACTCGGTGAGCGTGCTCGGGTCGCTCGAGCGCACGGGGTATCTCCGGCATCGAGACGTCGACGTCGTTTGGCCGGTCAAGGCGAAGCACGACGTCATGATCCGGCGCTATCGCCTCGGCGTGTATCACATCGGGAACAACTTCGAATTCCACGGCGACATCTACCGCCTCGCGTCGCTCCACCCGGGGCTCGTGGTCTTGCACGACCTCGGCCTGGACGACCTCGTGCGCGCGCTCGTCGCGTCCGGTGATGCGCTGGGCTTTCGAGCGGGACGCGAGGCGTTGCTCCGCTCGGAGCGCATGACGCTCGCGGAAGCGCGCGAGAACGAACCGCTCAGGTGGCCATGGTGCGCGCACATCGCTCGAGTCGCACGCGGGATCGTGGTGCACTCCGAGTTCTCCCGCCGGTATCTGGCGGACTTCGGGTGCCGAACGCCGATCTTCGTCGTGCCCCATCCCGTAGTCGAGAAGGATGCGGACGTTCGTGCCGCCGCTGCGACGGGCGCTCGGCTCCGCGCGACGCTCGGCGTCTCGGGCGACGACGTGCTGGTCGTTGCGCCCGGAGACCTGAATCCGGCCAAGCAGCTCGAGGCCGTCGTCGACGCCGTCACCAGATGTCACGCGAACGTGTATCTCGCGCTCGTCGGCCGGCGGATCCCGACGTGGGACCCGGACCCCGTTATCGCCGCGAGCGGTCTTGGTCGTCGCGTCCATCTCGTGACCGACGTCACCGACGAGGAGTTCCTCGGATGGCTCCACGCCGCCGACGTCGTCGTCGACCTGCGGTTTCCGCACCGCGGCGAAGTGAGTGGCACGCTGATCCGCGCCATGCAGGTCGGCCGCCCGTGCGTCGTGAGCGGAGTCGGGACGTACCTCGACATCCCAGACGACGTCGTCGTTCACGTTGCACCGGGCAGGCCCGACCCGGCGGAGCTCGCCACGGTGTTCGGCGGGCTCGCCGCCGACCGCGACCGACGCGCGCGACTCGGCGAACGCGCCCGTGCGCACCTGCACGCCACCACGGGGGGCGACCGAACGGCGCGGGGCTACGAACTGGCGATCGAGTCGACGCTCGGGCTCGTATTGGATCCGCGACGCCTCGCGCTGGCGCGATGGGCCCGGGCGCTTTCGGAGATCGGCGTGACGAGCGACATGCTCGACGAGGACTTCGGTCTGAGCTACGTCCGCGGCCTCGACGACCTCGCCCCGACCCGATGAATGCCGGTGAGGAAGTCGTCGTTCGTACGTCCGAATCCTCGCGGCTGCGCGTCGTGCCGCGCATCCGAGAGATCGTTGCCAAGCGCGAGGTCCTGCTTAACCTCGTTCGGCGCGAGCTGAAGGTGAAATACGCCGCGTCACTGCTCGGCGCCGTGTGGTCACTGCTCAACCCGATCGTGTACCTCGCCGTGTTCACGTTCGTCAGCGAGGTCCTGGGCACGGCGGTCGATGACTACCCCGTCTACCTGCTCTCCGGCCTCCTCGCGTGGAACCTGTTCTCGACATCGATCGCCGCCGGTGCACGGTCGGTCGTGGACAACGCGAACCTGGTCAAGAAGGTGACGTTTCCCCGAGAGATCCTCCCCCTCGCGGCGATCGGGGTCGCCCTCGTCGACTACGTGCTCCAGATGGGCGTGCTCGTGCTGTTCATGCTGGTGACGGGGTACGCAGTCCCGGTCCCCGAGATCGCGCTGCTGCCGCTCGCGTTCGTCGCCCTTCTCGCGTGGGCGACCGCCCTCACGCTGTTCGTGGCGGCCGGGAACGTGCGCTATCGCGACGTGGGGCACCTGATCGGCATCGCGCTGCTCGTGTGGTTCTGGCTGTCGCCGATCGTGTACGCCGAGGCCCTGGCGCAGCGGTTCCTCGAGAAGGGCTCCGTCATCTGGACGGCGTACTTCATGAACCCGCTCGCGTCGATCGTGGCGGGCTTGCACCGCAGCTTGTACGGCAGGGTCGGCATGGGCGAGAGCGCCGCGCTGTTCGATGTGAGCATGGCGTGGCTGGCGCTCGTGCTGCTCGTGGTCCTCGTTGCGTCGCTCGTGCTGCTGCGGATCACGTGGGGGTACTTCTTCTCGCGAGCGGGCGACTTCGCCGAGGAGCTCTAGTCGGCCGAGCGGGCCTTTCGCGCCTTCCACGCCTCGACGCTCGGCCAGCGTCGCGCCCACTCCCACGACACGTCTGCGTTGCCCGTCGGCGCCCACTCGTCGGGCGCTCAGATCTCAAGCAGATCCTCGACCTCCAGGCCGTTCGATCGGAGGAGCCGAATCATGTCGCCGTGGGTCAGGTTGAACTCGATCGCGTCGACGTTCTCGCGTCGTCGTGCCACTCGACGCGGTGCATCCCGAAGTAGTCGCGATGCAGCGTCTCCTCGGCCGGCGCGTTGTCGTCGTCGGTTCGATAGGCCATCAGCAGCAGCGGCGTCCCCCGGACGAACAGCAGGCGGCCCCCGGGTCGAAGGACGCGCGCGGCCTCGGCCACCGGTACGGGTCGCACCAGATCGCCGCGCCGTACTCCGAGACGGCGTAGTCGAACGAGCCGTCACGGAACGGGAGGCGCTCGCCGTCGGCGTGGACGAGCGCGAAGTGCAGGTCGAACTCGTCCTGGAACAGCTGTGCCGTAGCGAGCTGTCGGCTCGAGTTGTCGAGCCCCACCGGCCGCGCACCCCGCCGGGCGAGCCAGGCCGATACGTACCCGGTCCCGCACCCGATCTCGACGGCGTCGAGACCAGCCAGGTCGTCGGGCAGTAAGCCGAGCTCCGATTCCGGAACGCCCAGATGCCCCAGCTCGGCTCCCGCGCCCACGATGTCCGACCGCGTTCCACCCAGTTCGGCGGGTCGTCGTCCCACGACGCGCGGTTCACCATTCACGGGGTCATGGGTTCGCGGGCCGTCGTCGTCGCTCACGTCAACCCCCGTGTATTGGATGAGACAGGCGCGATGCTACCCTCACGGCACCGATGACCAGCGAGAACGCACTCGCGTCCGCCGTCGACGCCATCGAGATCGACGGCGTCAGCAAACGCTTCCGGCTGTACAGGCAGAAGCCGTCCTCGCTCAAGCAGCGCGTCCTCACCGCGCGATCCCGAGCCGACGAGCTGTGGGCGCTCCACGACGTCTCGTTCGACGTTCGCGAGGGCAGCACGTTCGGGCTCATCGGTCACAACGGGTCCGGCAAGACGACGCTGCTGAAGTGCATCGCGGGGATCCTCCGACCGACGTCCGGGACGATCCGCCAGCGCGGTCGACTGGCCGCGTTGCTCGAGCTCGGCGCGGGGTTCCATCCCGAGCTCACCGGCCGCGAGAACGTGTACCTCAACGCGTCGTTCCTCGGGCTGTCGCGCAAGGAGACCGACCGCGTGTACGACGACGTTGTGGCGTTCGCCGAACTCGAGGAGTTCATGGACAACCAGGTCAAGTTCTACTCGTCGGGCATGCTCGTGCGTCTCGGCTTCGCCGTCGCCGTCCACGTCGACCCTGACGTCCTGCTCGTCGACGAGGTCCTCGCGGTGGGGGACGAGGCGTTCCAGGCCAAGTGCATCGAGCGTGTCAAGCAGTTCCAGCGTGAGGGGCGAACGATCGTCCTCGTCACACACGCCCTCGACACAGTTCGCGACATTTGCGACCGCGCAGCGATGCTCCACCACGGGCGCGTGCACTCGATCGGCGCACCCGACGATGTCGTTCGCGAGATGCGCTACGTATTGCTCGGCGTGACGGACCCCGGGTTCCTCCCGGAGCAGGGGAGTCGCGAGGCGGAGATCGCGGAGGTGCAGATCATCAGAGCGAATGGCTCCGGCGACGGCGACGTCCGGCGGCACGATCCCCTCACGATCCAGGTGGACGTCAGGACGAACGAGCCCGTCGACGATCTCGACGTCGACTTCGCCATCCTGGACGGGGCGACGAACCACCCCGTCCTCGACGCGCGCGCGTCGACGAACGGTATCGATCTCGGCCGTGTCGATGGGAAGCGGCGGGTGCGCTTCCGTATCGAGTCGTTCCCGTACGAGGCCGGGAAGTACTGGGTCACCGTCGGATTGTCCGCGCGGCCGACGGGGCACCTGTACCACGTGCAGACGCAGCGGTACGTGTTCGACGTCGTCGACGTTCCCCGCGTGCAGAAACGAGTCGACGCGCGCGTGGACGTTGAGGTCGACGTCCTGTGAGCGCGCGCACGGACCCGCTCGCGGGAGCATCTCAACCGAACCTCCGGAAAGGACCTCCCACCATGCTCATCGCGTTGATCCTTCTGTCCGTCGCGCTCGCCGCGGTGGCGCAGCTCACGCTGAAGACGGGGATGAACCACGTGAACGACGAGCTCGCTCCGGCGACGTTCTCGCTCAGCGGCCGCTCGTTGCGTGTCCTCGTCGGGCAGCCGTTCGTGTGGGGCGGGCTCTTTCTCTTCGGCGTATCCGCGCTCGTGTGGCTGGTCGTCCTGTCTCGCGCCTCGCTGTCGTTCGCGTATCCGTTTGCTGCGCTCACCTACGTCTCGATCCTGCTGTTCGATCACTTCGTGCTCAACGAGCAGGTGCCGGCGCTGCGCTGGGCGGGGGTCGCCTGTATCGCGCTGGGGATCTTCCTGATCTCCCGAACGCCCCATTCGTGAGCGCATGAAGGCCGTCGTTCTGGTCGGCGGGGAGGGCACCCGTCTGCGTCCGCTCACCGAGACGATCAAGAAGGAGCTCCTCCCGCTGATGGGGCGCGCGGTCCTCCACCACACGCTCGACCATCTGTCGCGTCACGGCGTGCACGAGGTCATCCTGTCGAGCTCGTACCTCGAGGACACGTTCCGCTCGTTCATCGACGCTCGGCGTGGCGATCCGACGATCACGTGGATCACCGAGACCGAGCCGCTGGGAACGGGGGGCGCGATCGTGAACGCGCTCGCCTCCGTCGGAACGGACGAGCCGTTCCTCGCGCTGAACGGCGACATCGTCACCGATCTCGACGTCACGGCCATGGTCGCCACGCACCGAACGCGCGGAGCCGCTGCGACGATCGCCCTTGCGCACGTCGACGACGCCCGGGCGTTCGGCCTCGTCGCGACGCAGGCCGATGGGCGCGTGACGGAGTTTCGGGAGAAGCCACAGGAACCAGTGCCCGGCGACATCAACGCGGGCACCTACGTGCTCGAGCCGTCGGCACTGTCGCGTTGGGAGCTCGGATCGCGCTCGATCGAACGCGACGTGTTCCCGGCGCTGATCGCCGACGGCCTTCCCGTCTACGGGTTCTCCTCGGACGCGTACTGGATCGATCTCGGAACGCCCGAGAAGTACCTGCAGGCGCACTTCGACATGCTCGATGGAAAGGTGGGGTCGGCCCGCGCCTACGCGGCGCCGTTCGTGGCCGATGATGCGGCAGTGGCGGCCGGTGCGCAACTGGGGCGCCGCGCCGTCGTATGCGCGGGTGCGCGGATCGAACGCGGCGCGGTCGTCGAGGACAGCGTCGTGCACCCGCACGCCGTCGTCGAAGAAGGCGCGACGGTGGGCCGCTCGATCCTCGGACCGCGCTCACGCGTGGGGGCCGGCGCAGTGGTCAACCGTTCCGTGCTCGCGGAGGGCGCGGCCGTTCCGGCCGGAGTCGCTCTGGACGACGCCCGGGTCTCCGCGGGGCAGGTCGCGGCGCCGACGGAACGAACGGGCGCGCCGGACCGAATGGGGTAGGATGCGCGCCCGATCGGCAGCCTCCACTATGCGAAGAGCGATCACCTGGACGTTCGTCGTGCTCCTCGCCGGCCTTCCGGCGGCGCCCGCGCTTGCGCAAGGAGACGACGAGTTCACCTTCTTCGGCTCCGGCTTCGGCCACGGTCTTGGGATGTCGCAATGGGGCGCCTACGGCCTGGCCCAGGAGGGGTGGACCGCTTCGAGGATCCTCCGCCACTTCTACTCGGGAACGAGGGTGGATCGAGCGGCCGCGCCCGCGCAATTGCGCATCGGACTCACGCAGGGGCGAGACGCGATCCATCTGGAGGCGGAAGCCGGCGACGTCGAGATCCGGGACGGCGATCAACGCGGCACCGTCTTCGCCACGATACCGAGCGGGGAAACGTGGCTCGTGCGCCCGACCGACAGCGGGTACCGCATCATCGACCAGCGCGGGAACACCGTCGGCACGGCGGGTGGTCCGGCCGCGCCGATCTTCGCTGTCTACGAGCCCCAGCAGGCTCGAGTTCGCATCCCCGAGGCGGGACACGCGTACAACCGGGGCTGGATCGAGTTCGGAGTGGACGACTGTTCGACGTCGTGCCGGATCAGGCTGATCCTGGTGACCTCGCCGCAGGAGTACCTCTACGGGCTGGGCGAGGTGCCGAGCAGTTGGCCCAAGGCCGCGCTCGAGGCGCAGGCGGTCGCCGCGCGGACGTACGCGATCACAAAAGCGTCGACGACGCAGCACCGGCCCGAGTGCGATTGCGCGTTGATGGCGAGCTCGGCGGATCAGGTGTACGCCGGGTGGGACAAGGAGGGCGGCCTCGACGGGGATCGGTGGGTCCGTGCGGTCGACGATACCGACGGCCTCATCGTGAAGGACGGCGGCGAGTCGATCCAGGCGTTCTACATGTCGTCCTCGGGAGGCTTCACCGAAGACAACGAGAACGTGTGGGGTGGAACGCCGATCGACTACCTGCGCGGCGTGTGCGACCCCGGCGATTACACGCAGGCGAATCCCAGCGCGACGTGGGACGTCACGTACACCGCGTCCCGGATCACCAGGCAGCTCTCACTTCGCATCGGCACGGTGACCGACTTCGTGAACGCCGAGCGCGGCGTCTCGGGGCGTATCGTCAGCATCATGGTTCGGGGCTCGAACGGCTCGAAGTCGATCAGCGGGTCGGCGCTTCGGGCGGCGCTCGGTCTCCGGGACGACCGTGTGTGGATCAACGCCAACCGGCACATCACGGGGGAGATCCGGGAGAAGTACGACGCGTTGAACTGTTCTCCGGGGCTTCCGAGATCGCGCCAGACGGCGATGCCGGGTGGCATGCGTCAGAAGTTCGAGGACGCGAACATCTATTTCTCGCAGGGTACGGGTGCCCACGAGCTGCACGGCCCCGTGCTCACGCGCTACCTCGAGCTCGGCGGACCCGGCGGCAGGTTCGGGTTCCCCCTCACGGACGTTCGACGGCTCTCGAACGGGAACCTTCGGGCGCGGTTCGAGCGCGGCGTCATCACCTGCGGTGACACCCGCTGCTTCACGTCGTAGTCCGCGCGAGCTTCGCTACGGAACGTTCGCTTCCGGGGCGTTGCTCGTTCCTCGGTACGCGTCGATGAACCCGGTGGCGACGGTGCGCGCCTGCGCCCCAGTGATCCCCGACGGGCACTCCCACAGCTTGTTCCACGCGGCGAGCGCGAGCCCCGTTCCGTCTTGGAGCGACGGGTACGGCGCCATGATGACCTTTTCCTCGGACCGGGCGAGACCTTGCAGGTTGCGGACCACGTCGTCGGGGAGCGCGTCCGGACCGTCGGGCCTGTAGTAGATCAGCACGTAGGCGTGCTCCAGGTTGTGGACCGCCCGCGTCTCCTCCACGGGTGCTTCGTAGACGTGCGGCTGGGGTGGCAGCGGCGAAGGATCGTGTGCACCGGCCACCGCCGGCTGCTGGCCGTAGTTGAACGACTCTCCGGGCTCGAGGTGCGTGCGGTCCGGCGTGCCGCTCACGGGCGTCTCGACGTCGCCGCAGCCGGCGGCGTCCGCGGCCTGCAGCGCGCCTTCGGGGATGTTGCCCGGCGCGCTCACCCGTGTCAGGAACAGGAACACTCCGGCCGCAAGTGCGGCGACGACGCCGACCTGGACAGCTCGCCGGGTGGCCTGCTTTCGGCGAACGGACTTGATCGCGCGTTCGCGCGCCTCACGCGCCAGTTCCTTCTTCTCTGCGCGCGAGCGGGAACCCGAGTCCGGACGAGCGGATTCGCGGCGCTCCATCGGCCGCGCGGGTGCCTCACTGGGGCGGCCGGGACGTCCGGCGGTGGAGCCGGGGGACGTCGCGCGCGGTCGGGCGCGTGGACGGCGTCGCTTCTTCGGCATCGGATCGGCTAGAAGGCTTGACCAGGCTCGGGCGCCTCGCCCAGGTACCGGCGCTGCCCGAACGGCGGCGCGCCGTACTGCGACGCGAACTCGAACGCCGCGGGCAGGCTGACGTCGGCGCACTCCTGAACGAAGTGCCATGCGACCAGCGCCATCCTCGTTCCCGCGGGGAGCCGGCCGGCCGCTCCCTGCTCGGGGTAGTCGTACGGCGCGACGATGACCCTGTCCCCCTCCGGACCAGAGAAGAACTCGCGGAGCGGATCCAGTTGTGGCCCCTCCGCATCCGGCGAGTACCAGACCACGACCGCGCCGTGCTCGAGGGAGTGGATCACCCGGTCGATCGGCGGCGGCGCGTCGTAGACGCCGGCGCCGAGCGGTATCTGGTTGTGCGGCCCGGACGCCGGCGGGACGCTCGGGTACGACGAGAGCGGGGGCAGCTGTGACGAGTCGCTGATGTGCCGCTGGTCGTCGGTCCTCGGGTTGTACGGGCCGACGTTGGTGACGTCGCCACATCCGGCCGCGGCCGTCGCCTCGGGCGCCCGGCGAAGCAGCTCGGCAGGCGACGCGACCGTCGGCCCGGGGCGGAGGACGAAGACCAGCACGACCGTCACCGCGCCGAGCAGTGCGACGATGATGCCGATGCGCCGCGTGCGCTTGGCGCGGTCCATCTTCCGCTGCAACGCCGCCCGCTCCAGGCGCGCCTGCGTTCGGCGCTCGGTCTTCGTCACGCGGCCACCGGTGGGATCTCTGTTCGCCATAAAGGTGTCCCGCCGGGCGCAGGAGCACCCCAGCGGCGGGAACATCCAGGATAGCTGTTGCGCGATGGCCGTCTTGCGGCGGTTCGCGCCCCTTCCTATGCTCGCGTCGCCTTCCCCGTTTTCGATGAATCGAGGACGTGCCGGGGGAGCCCGCGTCACCGAGCCGTCCGGGGGTCCGGGGGGTAGCACAGACGAGGTAACGAGCGTTGTGCGAACCCCCGGGAGAAAGGAAGGGAGGACCATGGCGACAACGGACACCAGGGAACGGCGCCCGGAGGGGCTCGAGGGCTATTTCCACCTCCGCGAGCGCGGGAGCGACGTGCGCACCGAGGTCATCGCGGGCCTGGCCACCTGGCTGACGATGGCGTACATCCTCGTCGTCAACCCGGCAATCCTCTCGTCGGTCCCGGACGCGAACGGCACGTCGCTCCCCTTCGATCAGCTCGTAACGGTCACCGCCCTCGCGGCGGGGGTGCTGACGCTGGCGATGGGGCTGTTCACGAACTACCCCTTCGCGATGGCCGCCGGGCTCGGGCTGAACGCGTTCGTCGCGTTCACGCTCGTCGCCGCGGCGGGGCTCACGTGGCCGCAGGCGATGGGCGTCATCGTGATCGAGGGTCTCGTCATCGCGGCGCTCGTGCTCACGGGCTTCCGCGAGGCAGTGCTGAACGCCATCCCCATGGACCTGAAGCGGGCGATCGGGATCGGGATCGGCTTGTTCATCGCGTTCATCGGGCTGGTGAACGCCGGCATTGTCGTACGTCCCGACGCCCCCGAGCCGATCGTCACGCTTGAGCCGAACCTCACAACGCTTCCGATCCTGACGTTCGCCATCGGCCTAGCCATCACGTCGGCGCTGGTCGCGTTGAGGGTCAAGGGCGCGCTGCTGATCGGCATCATCGCCACGACGATCGTCGCGAGCATCATCAACGCGTTCGCCGACCCGAACGTGTTCCCTCCAGGCGTCGCCACGTGGCCCGAAAGCGTCGTCGACACGCCCGATTTCTCTCTCGTCGGTAACTTCTCACTCGACCTGTTCGACGGCCAAACGATCGCGCTGGTGACAACGCTCGCGCTGATCCTGTCGGTGATGCTGTCCGACTTCTTCGACACAATGGGAACGGTGATCGGGGTCGGCGGTGAGGCCGGCCTGCTGACGCGCGACGGGAAGCTTCCAGGAATCCAGCGCGTCCTGTTCGTCGACTCGCTCGGCGCGGCTCTCGGCGGCGCGACCTCGAGCTCATCGAACACGACCTACATCGAGAGCGCTGCCGGAGTGTCCGAGGGCGGACGGACGGGCCTTACCGCGGTCGTCGTCGGGGTGCTGTTCCTGCTCGCGATGTTCCTCGCGCCGCTGCCGGGAGTGGTTCCGACGCAGGCGACCGCCCCCGTGCTCGTGATCGTCGGCTACTTCATGATGCAGATGGTCAAGGACATCGACTGGCGCGATCCGGGCGCCGGTATCCCCATCCTCCTGACGATGATCGTGATGCCGTTCACGTTCAGCATCACGAACGGCGTCGGCGCTGGGTTCCTGTCCTACACCGTGATCCAGGTCCTTCGGGGACGTTGGAACCAGGTGCACTGGCTGCTGTACGTGGTGTCGGCCGTGTTCCTCTGGTACTTCATCGAGGGTCTGGTGCCGCTGGGGTAGATCAGAGCTCGCGAAGCACCTCACCCAGGTCGAGCGGGGGCCGCGGCGGAGCCGCGGCCCCCGCCGGCATCCTCCCCGCCGCGACCGTGCCGAGCGCGTGCCACTCGTCGCCGACGCCAAGCGCGGCACGCGTCTCCTGCTGACAGAACAATGTCGAGCTGATCCAGCACGACGCGTACCCCTGCGCGTGGAACGCGAGCAGCAGGTTCTGGATCGCCGCGCCGCCGGACAGCAGGAACATCTCTCGCTCGGCGCTCGAGCGCTCTTCGTCGGTGTACGGGTGCGAGCCGGCGAACCGCACGAACGGCACGACGAGCACCGGCGCCGCGCCGAGCACGGCGTCGCTCTTGGCCAGGCGACGTTCGATCGTGGTCTCCGGGGTGGCGTCGCGGCGAAGGTCCTCCCTCCACGCCTGGGCGATCGCACCGAGCAGCGTGCGCTTCGCGGCGTCCGAGGTGAGGACCGCTAGCAACCACGGCCGCGTGTGGTGCGGCGCAGGCGCCGTGCAGGCAGCTCGAACCGCTTCCTCGATCACGTCGCGCGGGACGTCGCCATGACCGAAGGAGCGGATCGTCCGGCGCGCGGAAAGTGACACGAGAGGCGATTCGCGGAACAGATCGTCCTCGCGCGGGCGAACGAGGTCTCGCCCTATGCCGAGCGGAGCATCGGCGGAGATCCCACGAACGACGGCCGCGGGAACCATCGCGTCCTTACTCATGACCAGCCCGCTCGCGGCGGCGACCTCGTCGGCGAGCGCGACGATCGTCGCTTCGAGTTCTCGCCCGTGGTGGTCCTTCGTGCCGCGGAGGTCGACGACGGCGGGCATCCCGGCGCATCCGATCGCGACGTTCACCACCCCGTGCCGCCACGGCCGTCCGAACGTGTCGGTGATCACCACGCCGAGCTCGACTCCGAGCCGGTCGCGAAGCTCCCCGCGTACCGACTCCGCCGACGCGTCGGGGTCCTCCGGCAACAGCGCGAGGAACCCGGCCTCGACGTTGGACGCGTCGACGCCCGCGTTCGCGCAGACGAACCCGTGACGCGTCTCGGCGATGACGAGCTCGCCGCGCCGCGCGACGACGCGAACCGTCTCGCGCTGCACCCACGCGTCTCGCCCGGAGCCGTCGTCGGGGACGATGCGGCCCTCCGCCTTCGACACGACTTTCTGCGTTACGGCCACGACGTCCCCGTCCTGCGCGCCGACCTCGCGAAGCGCCACGGCCAGGAGCGCCGCGAGGTCGTCGCCGGGTCGGATCTCCGGGAGGCCCTCGAGCGGAAGGACGCGCACGCTCACGTGACCAACGCGAGCGCGATCCGTGCCACCGCTTCCGCTTTGGAATCGTCCGTCATGACCGTGTCGGTCGCGGCAACGCGGACCCCGGTGCGTTCGATCCGCTCGGCGGCCCCTCGGTCGATGTCGTCGATCACCCACGCACCCAGCAGCCCTGAATAGAACTCGGCCGCGCCCGCTGCGGTGACCTCGACCCCCGCGACGGGGAGCAGTCGGTCGGCCATGCCGGCGAGGGGTCGCCCGCCCACGATCGGGCTGACGCCGGCGACGACGTCGCGTCGCGACTCGACCGCCTCTCGTATCCCCGGGACGGCGAGGATCGGGGCGATCGACGCGACGGGGTTCGACGGGCACACGAGGATCACGTCAGCTTCGCGGAGCGCCTCGAGGACCCCGCGGGCGGGGCGGGCCGACGCGGCGCCCTGGTACCGCACGGACTTCACCTCGTCCTCCGCCCGGCGCCTGACCCAGTACTCCTGGAAGTGCAGATCGACCTCCTCACCTTCGGCCACGACGGAGACGCGGGTCGTCACCGGATCGTCCGACATCGGAAGCAGGCGCATGCCGATGCCGAACCGCGACGTCACTCGTTGGGTGACCTTCGACAGGGTCGCTCCCGAGGCCAGGAGGTCGGTTCGGAACAGATGCGTCGCCAGATCGAGGTCCCCCAGATTGAACCAGGCCAGTTCCGCGTCGAACCGCGCGAGCTCCTCGTTCGTGCGGAACGTGTCGGCCCGGCGACCCCACCCTCGTTCCCGATCGAACGCGCCACCGAGCCAGTAGGTGACGGAGTCGACGTCGGGACAGATGCGAAGCCCATGCATCACGACGTCGTCACCCGTGTTGACGATGACGGTGACGTCGTGCGGCGGAACGGCTCGCGCCAGCCCGCGCAGGAACTTGCCGGCGCCGATGCCACCCGCGAGCGCTGCGACCCTCACGTTTCCTTCCCATCTACATTCGGGTCCGGCGCCACGTTCGTTTCGTTCGCTGCGCGAGCCCCGGCGCGGCACCCCATCGCGGACGAGCGTAGTACGCTCGCCGCTCTATGGGTCACCCGGAAACATCGGCGCGGTAGCGGACGTGGTTCTCGAGCGCGCGATCGCTCGCTCGATCGCCAGGGCCGGCGCCGGCAAGTCCCTCTCTCTCGACGAGACGGCCGCATTGATGGACGCGCGCGGCCCGCAGCTCGCCGAGCTGTCGGCGATCGCCGGCAGCCTCCGAGGGCTCGGTCACGGAACAACCGTGACGTACTCGCGCAAGGTGTTCATTCCGCTCACGATGCTCTGCCGCGATCACTGCCACTACTGCACGTTCGCCAAGCCGCCGGCGCGGCTCGATGCGCCGTACCTCACTCCGGAGGAGACCGTCGCGATCGCGGAGGCCGGTCGCCGACGAGGCTGCAAGGAGGCGCTGTTCACCCTGGGCGACCGTCCCGAGGACCGGTACGACGTCGCGCGCGAGTGGCTGACCGAGCGGGGGTTCCGCTCCACGCTCGAGTACGTCCGTGCGGCGGCCATCCGCGTGATCGAGGAAACAGGGCTCCTGCCGCATCTCAACCTCGGACTGATGTCGTACGAGGAGCTCGCGCGGCTGAAGCACGTGAGCGCGTCGATGGGGCTCATGCTCGAGACCTCCTCGGCGCGCTTGTCCGAACGCGGTGGCCCGCACTTCGGCTCCCCGGACAAGGTCCCGGCCGTTCGGCTGCGGACGATCGAAGACGCCGGGCGACTGGCCATCCCGTTCACCACGGGCATCCTCGTCGGGATCGGGGAGACCGCGCGCGAGCGCGCGGAGTCGCTGTTCGCGATCCGTGACCTGCACCGGCGATACGGGCACGTGCAGGAGGTCATCGTCCAGAACTTCCTGCCCAAGCCGGGTACGGCCATGCGCGACGCGGCGCCGCCGGAACAGGAGGAGTACCTGGCTGCGGTGGCGACGACGCGCATCGTGATGGGACCTCGCATGAGCGTGCAGGCACCTCCGAACCTCTCCGACGTGCACGGTCAGCGCCGCCTCCTCGCGGCCGGAATCGACGACTGGGGCGGGGTCTCTCCGCTGACGCCGGACCACGTGAACCCCGAACGGCCGTGGCCGGCGATCGACGCGCTCGCCGATCGGTGCGAGGAAGCGGGTCTGCAACTACGTGAGCGGTTGACGATCCATCCCGCCTTCGCCTCGAAGCCGGATCCCTACCTCGCCGGCAAGATGCGGGCGCCGGTCGCAGCGCTGATGGACGATCGGGGGCTGGCGATCCCCGGCAAGCGTCCCGAGCCCATGTCCTGGCAGGACCCGGACGTGCAGTGGAAGCCCAGGGCAACGGAGCTCACGTTCGACAAGGGCGCCGACGCCGGGCTTCGCGCCGACGCGAACGAGGTCTACGGCGACTTCGAAGCTTTACCTGTGTCGCGCGCGTGGCACCAGGAGCGCGTCGCGCCCGAGCGACTCGACCTGCAGATCCGCTCCGCGCTTCGCAAGGCAGCGTGTCACCAGCCCATCGACGACGGCGACGCGCTCGCGCTGTTCCGAGCCGAAGGAGGAGCGCTCGAGACACTCTGCGCCGTGGCCGACGACCTCCGACGGGAAGCGG
This sequence comes from Actinomycetota bacterium, assembly GCA_035640355.1. Classification (NCBI taxonomy): domain Bacteria; kingdom Bacillati; phylum Actinomycetota; species Actinomycetota bacterium. The sequence goes on along the minus strand of DASQWI010000029.1, from coordinate 22,060 downwards.
TCGGTGACGAGATCACGTACGTGGTGAACCGGAACATCAACTTCACGAACGTGTGCTACGTGGGATGCCGTTTCTGCGCGTTCGCGCAGCGGGAGGTCGATCCGGAGAGCTACACGCTCACGCTCGAGGAGGTATCGGCTCGCGTACGCGAGGCCGTCGAGTGGGGCGCAACGGAGATCTGCATGCAGGGCGGGATCCATCCGGACCTGCCCGGCGAGTTCTACTTCGACCTGCTGGACTCCGTGAAGGGAGCGGCCCCCGACATCCACGTCCACGCCTTCAGTCCGATGGAGGTGCTCAACGGGGCAACGCGGCTCGGGATCTCGTTCGAGGAGTTCCTTCGGGAGTGCGTGGCGCACGGGCTCGGAACGATCCCCGGCACCGCCGCCGAGATCCTGGACGACGATGTGCGGTGGCTCCTGACGAAGGGGAAGCTCCCCGCCGACACGTGGGAGCAGATCGTTCGAACGGCGCACGCACTCGGGGTTCGCAGCTCGTCGACGATCATGTACGGGCACGTCGATGCACCGCCGCATTGGGTTTTCCACATTCGCCGTCTGGCCCGAATTCAGCGCGACACGGGTGGATTCACGGAATTCGTTCCGCTCCCGTTCGTTCACCAGAACGCGCCGATCTATCTCGCGGGAAAGGCTCGTCCCGGTGCGACGTTCGTCGAGAGCCGTCGGATTCACGCTATCGCCAGGATCATGCTCGACGGAGTTATCCACAACGTGCAGGTGTCGTGGGTCAAGCTCGGCGTCGAAGCGTCGCAGGTCATCCTTCGCGGCGGGGCGAACGATTTCGGCGGGACGTTGATGGAGGAAACCATCAGCCGGATGGCGGGCGCACGATGGGGGATACGCATGGAGCCGAGCGCGTTCGACGACGCCATCCGCACGATCGGCCGGATCCCTGTCGAGCGTTCGACGACGTACGAGCATCTGTGGCGCAAGCATGTCGAGGCCGGTTCACCAGCTGCCACAACGCGCGCGGCGGCGTCCGCGAACGACTGACGGCGCGTCAGCGACTGGGTTTTCCCCAAATTCGGTCAATGTGATTGACCTAGTCTGTCAACCTGATTGACCTGGCGATTTCTGCCTCAGAACCCTTGCACTCTGCGTTCTGCGCGTATTCCATTCATCTGGGGATGCATGCACGGATGCTTCGGATCTCGAGTTTTCCCCTTGTCAAGAGGGGAATGGATAGCTCAGAATCACACGCGTGTGATTCTGAGGGGAGAGAGCGGTGCATCACTACATCCCATGGCAGGAACGGGCGCGGTGCCGAGAGCACGACCCCGAGATCTTCTTCCCGGAGAAGGGAGGGTCATCGAGGGAGGCCAAGCGGATCTGCGCTGACTGTCCCGTCCGCATCGAATGCCTGAACTACGCACTTCGGCGTGACGAGCGCTACGGGGTGTGGGGCGGAATGAGCGAACGGGAACGGAGACGCCTGAAGCGCATGGCGTCCTGACCGAAGGGAAAGGAGGTGACCGATGTCACCGGCGAGAAAGCGTTCGACAGCCGCAAAGAAGGCGGCGGCGACCCGGAAGCGGAAGAGCGCGAAGCGCTCCGCCGCCGGCAAGAAGGCCGCAGCCACGAGGAAGCGCAAGACCACGACGGCGAGGAAGTCGACACGCAGGAAGAGCACGAAGCGGGTCGCCGCGGGCAAGAAGGCCGCAGCGACCAGGAAGCGCAAGACAGCGGCGGCGCGCAAGGCGACGAGCCGCAAGTCGACACGGAGAAAGAAGTCGACCGCGTCGAAGCGGACCTCCGCCCGCAAGCCCGCGGCGAGGAGGAAGACGACGCGTCGCAAGACGACCAGAAGGAAGGCCTCATAGCGGGGTCCTTCGATTGGTCAGGAAGGGGGGCGATCGCCCCCCTTCCTCGTTCTCGAGGCATCTCCGGACGGATCCGGAGCGTCGCATGCTAGGCTCCTCGAGCGCGTTTCTGCGTTCCCCATTGCCATGACGACGACGGTTGGAGCACGCCCCGCCTCATCCGACGCGACCCGAGATCCCAGCGTCCTCGTCATCCTGGTCGCTCGCGACGCCGCTCGCTGGTTGCGCCAGAGTCTTCAATCTCTCGCCGCACAGACGCATCCGCGACTGGGCGTCGTCGCCGTCGACAACGCGTCGACGGATGGAACCGCTGTGTTGCTCCAGCAGGCGCTCGGCGAGCGGCGCGTGATCAGGCTCCGCCACAACGCCGGCCTCGCGGGCGCGATCCGCTCGGCGATGGAGCTCCCCGCGGTCGGTGCTACCGACTACCTCTTGGTCATGCACGACGACACGGCGCTCGCGCCGGACGCCGTCGCCCGTATGGTCGAGGCGGCAGAGGGGATCCGCGGCGTGGAGCGTGTGGGGATCGTCGGTCCGAAGGTCGTCGACTGGGTGGACCCGCGGCTGCTGCGCGAGGTGGGTCGCTCGACCGATCGATTCGGACACCCGTACACGCCGCTGCAGGACGGCGAGCTCGACCAGGGTCAGTACGACCGCGTACTCGAGGTGCTGTTCGTCTCGAGTTGCGCCATGTTGATCTCGCGCGAGGCGTTGAAGCGCGCCGGCGCGTTCGACGAGCGCTTCGCCGGTCACCACGACGATCTCGATTTCTGCTGGCGAGCCCGACTCGCCGGATTCCGCGTGTTGATGACGCCGCTTGCGGTCGCCCTCCACCGTGGTGCGGGGGCGCGCGGCGAGCGCCCACAGGAGCACCGTCGCCGGAGCCCGCGCTACTACGCGGAACGGGCCGCGCTCGCGTCGATGCTGAAGGACTACGGCATACCGACGCTGCTGTGGCTGATGCCCGTGTACACGGTGCTTGGTCTGGCGCGGCTCGCGTATCTCGCCGTTTCACGCCGGTTCGAGGACGCGTTCGACCTCATCGCGGCCTGGGCCTGGAACATCGTGCATCTGCCGGGAACGCTGCGTCGACGGGTCCGTGCGCAATCGGTCCGCGCCGTTCGAGATCGATCGGTCCGGCGGTTCATGGCGGCGACGTTTCGCGTGCCGCGATGGTTCGAGCGCGCAGAGGAGTTCCTCGAAGAGGACTTGGAATCGATCGGCGTTGAGCCGGACGCGCCTCGGCTGCGTCGTCGACGCGCCGCCCACATCGCGCTCGGCCATCCCGTGCTCCTCGGATCGATCATCGGCGCCACGCTGCTCGCAGCCGCCGTCCGTCATCTGCTCGGACCCGAGACGATCGGCGGTGGTGCATTGCCGGTGTTCCCTGCGTCGGCTGACGCCTTCTTGCACGAACTCTTGTCGGGTGTCCGCACGACCGTGCTCGGTGGTACGCAGCCCGCGTCGCCGGCCGTCGCAGCGCTCGGCGCAGCGTCTTGGCTGTCGCTCGGGAGCACGTCGGTAGCGACGAAGGTCCTTCTCGGCGCGTTGCCGGCCGTCGCGGGCGTCCTCACGTACCGATCGTTCGCTCGACAAACGTCGTTCCCCGCCACCGCGATCGTCGCCGCGGTGGCATACGTGTTGTCGGGCACCGTTCTGTGGTCGTTTTCGGAGGGACGCATCGCGCTCCTCGTCGGCGTGGCGGCGCTTCCGGTGGTATGGGAGCGCTTCGACGGCGCGTTCGGGCGCAAACGCCCCGACCGTGCCGTCAGGTACGGCGTGGGCCTCGGCGTCGCGCTCGCGATAGCTGTGTCCTTTCTCCCCGGAGTGCTGCTCGGAGTGGGGTTGATCGCGCTCGCGCACGTCGTCACCGCCAGGCGCCCCGATCGCGGCCTCTTGCTAACGGTCCTCGGGACGGTGACTGCGGCCGTCCTCGCATTCCCGGTCGTGAGGGAGGTCGTCGGCGCGCCCGGTCCATCGCTAGCGTCGTTCGTCGGCAGCGAGGATCCGTGGAAGGTCCTCCGACTCGTTCCGGGCGAAGGACCGACGTCGTGGTTGGCGTCGGCGTTCCTGCCGATCGCTGCGGTCATCTGCTTCGCCGCCGCGGAGCGCGAGAGCCGTGGAAGATCGTGGCGCGCGATGACGGTCGCGGTTGCGGCCACTGCCCTCGCGTGGCTTTCCGCTGCCGGGTATCTCCCCGACGCCCTGACGAACGCGCCCGTCTACATGGTCACCGCAGCGTTTGCGGAGGCGGCGGTCATCGCGTACGGCGCGTCCGGTCTCGTCTCCGGTCTGGCCCGGCAGGCGTTCGGAGCGCGGCAGCTCGCGGCCGCCGGCTTCATGATCATCCTCGGTGTCGGGCTCGGCGCACAGGCGATCCAGGTGACGCTCGCCGAGTGGGCGGTACGACCGAACGGGGTTCCGCCGGCCTGGACCGTCGTCGAGTCGAGCGGCCGGAGCGAGTTCCGCATCCTGTGGATCGGCCACGCGCGAGGCGACCGCTTCCCCGCGCCGGGTGGCGATCCCATTGGAATAGCCGTCGCGGGCGACGCGAGCGTGCGTTTCTCGATCACCGACAGGATGGGCGCGAACGCGCTCGACACAGGACGTCCGTTGTCGGGCCCCGGGTACTCGTATCTGCGCTCCGTGGTCGCCGAGCTCGTCGGCGGCGAGACCGGCCACGCCGGGTCTCTTCTCGGGCCACTGGGCGTCCGGTTCGTGGTGGCGGGTGACGACGACGTGCCGGCTGCCGTTGTCGACCGGTTGAACGCCCAGGCCGATCTCGACCGCCTGCCTGCCGGTGGGCTCACCATCTATAGGAACTCGGCGGCGCTCCCTGCTGCGTTCGTCACGTCGGACCCCGCCCGGACCGCGCCGGAGTCGGCCGACCTCCTCGAGATCGCGGAGCGACCCGCCGTCGGCCACGTGCGCCGACTCCCGGCCCCCGAGACGTTCGACCCAGTGACGATCGACGCCTCCGGTGAGGCGATCGTGCTCGATCAGTTCGACTCCGCATGGCGAGCTCGGAACGACGGGGAAGAGATCGAACCGCGCCCGGCCTTCGGCTGGGCGATGGCGGCGGACGTCGGGGCCGGATCGCTCGCCTTCGACTACACGCGGCAATGGGTGCGGACCGTCGAGATGGCGGTGCTGGGGTTCCTGTGGCTCATCGCACTGTGGGTGACCAGGCGGCCGGGGTCGGCATGAGCCGAGGTCAGCTCGTCGCGGCTCTCCTCGTAGCGGCGCTCGCGGTGGGAGGCGCCGTGTTCGCCGACCGCGACGTCGGACCGAAAGGGCTCGACGCAGCTCCCGTCTCGTCCGTCGCGTCCGGCGAGTGGTTCTGCCCTCACGGCGGGGGCGAAGATTGGGAGGTCGAGCTGCAGGTCGCGAACCCCGGCGCATCGCCGGCGACGATCCGCTTGCAAACGCTCGGCGGCCGACGCCCCGACGAATCGACGACGGCCACGGTCGAGCCTGGTTCGACGCTTCGCGTCGAGGTCCCGGCCGATGCGCGCGAGCGCGCGAGCACCGTCGAGTGGTTCGGTCAGTGGGTCGCCGTTGGCTGGGTTGCACACGCCGGAGGAGACGAGGGCGGGGTCGCCGCCGAGCCGTGCGCGCCGGCCGCCGGCGGACGGTGGCTCGTCCCCGACGGGACGAGCGCGGAGGAGGAGAACCGGGATTTCGTCGTCGTGATGAACCCGTTCTCGGGCGACGCCGTCGTTTCGATCGCGTTCCTGTCCGAACGGAACGTCCCGACGAGGCACAGCGATCTCACGGACGTCGTGGTGCCGTCGCACCGGAGTCTCGCCGTCCCGATCAGCGACTACGTGCTTCGCGAGCGGACCGTGTCCGCCCTGGTCGAGGCCTCCGTGGGCCGGGTGGTCGCCGCCTCGCTCGGCGTCGTTCAGACGGGTGGCATCCGGTCGGCCATCGGCTACCTCGGCCGGCCGCCGAGTCAGCTGGTGTTCCCGGGCGGCGACGATGCCGGTCGGGCCGAGCTCGTCGTGATGAGCACAGGGCTCCAACGCGTCTCCCTCGCGGGGGAGCTGCTGGAGAAGGACGCCGACCGACCGTTCGCCGGTTTCGCCGACTCGTCGCCCCCGGGGGAGTCGGGTCGCACCTACCAGGCCACGACGACTGGTCCCACATCCGTGCTGTTCACGACGGAGAACTCCGGGATCGCCGCGGCGCGCCGAACCTTCGGCGTTGTCTCGGATCAGGCGTCGACCGGGGGCGCGCCGCCGGCGGGGTCGTGGGTGGTGTTCTCGACCGTCGACGGCTCGCCATCGCACCCGGGCCTGGTACTCGCGAACCCGGGTGAGGAGCCCGCCGAGGTCACGCTGAGCTACATGGCTCCCGCGACCGGGGCACCGGTCACCATCACGGTCCCACCGCAGCGATCCGTGGTCGCGCCGAAGGACTTCCTCGAGGCCGAACCGTCGGGAGCGGTTCTTGCCGCCTCGGAGAGTGGAACGTTCGTGCCGGCGTCTGCGTCGTATTCGCTGGGTCGCGAGGGCCTCGCGACGTACGCCGTGGCGCTGGGGATCCCGATCCCCAGCCAATGGATTCCCGCGTCATAGGCGGCTAATGACGACTTCAGCTTGTGGAATAGTCCGCCGTTGAAGCAGGTAGAAAGACGACAGCAGTCGAGCGACGCGAGGACACGTCGGATGGCGATGAGGCACAGGAGACGGTCGAGGCGAGGACTTAAGATCGCGCTCGGCTCGCTGGCGGTGCTCGGCGTCTTGGGAGGCGGCACCGCCTACGCCGCCTACCGCTACGACGCCTCGGCCGCCGACCGAATCCTCCCCGGCGTCAGCATCGGTGGCGTCGACGTGAGTGGGATGACGCGCGATGAGGCGCGGCGCGCCGTTCAGGCACAGGCGGAACCTCGTCTCACCGACGACCTCGCGGTTCACGCGGCCGGCGCCGTGTGGACGGTGACGCCGGCCGCTCTCGGTGTGCAGGCGGACGTCGACGGTGCGATCGATCGCGCTTACGCCGTCGCCGGCGACATGTCTCTCTTCTCGCGCCTCTACCACCGGATCGCCGACCATCCGGTCGACGTGGGCTTCCGGATCGAGTACGTCCAGGACGAAGGCGCCGTCGATGCGTTCGTGGAGCAGGCGTACCGCGAGGTCGCGGTGCCCGCCGTCGACGCTCGCTTTGCTCTGGAGGACGGCGAAATCGTCACGCGGCGCTCGCGCACCGGTCAGGAGATCAAGTCGGATATCGCGGTGCAGCGCATCCTCAAGGCGCTCGCGCGTCAGGTGGACGAGGTGGACATCCCCGTCCGCGAGGTGACACCCGAGGTAACGACCACCTCCCTGGGAACGACGCTCGTCGTGGACGTGTCGGCAAACACCCTCGTCGTGTACGAAGACCTCGAGGTGGTCAGGGAGTACCGGGTGGCCACGGGAACGCCGGGATATCCAACCCCGGTCGGCACGTTCGAGATCGTCAACAAGGTGGAGAACCCGACCTGGTACAACCCGGCGCCGGACACGTGGGGGGCCGACCTGCCGGCGTCCATCGGCCCAGGCCCCGGGAATCCGCTGGGCACGCGCGCGATGTACCTGAATGCCCCCGGCATCCGGATCCACGGCACGTGGGATTCATCGTCGATCGGGACGGCGGCGTCGCACGGATGCATCCGCATGAATATCGAGGACGCCGAGGAGCTGTACCCACACGTTCCCGTCGGTGCGCGCGTCCTCGTCAAGCCGTAGCGTGGTCCGGCTCCGCTGCAACGGGCGTGGCGACCGTTCGGCCTACGCTCGGGAGGTCGGCCAGGAACCCCACGCAGACCGGCCCTCACTCGCGCGACCTACGCGAGAACCTTCGGGCGGACCAGCCGAAATGAGGAGTGGGGGTCATTGTCTCCCCCCGGGTGCGATGCCGACCATATACGCATATGCCCGACAAGCCCGACAAGCTCGACAAGCTCGACAAGCTCGAGGGGACGTGTCCGATCTGCAACCAGGGCGACGTCATCACGATCACGATGAGCGTCGGCGGCAGTGACCTGTCCTTCACGACCTGCCACCTGTGCGAGGCGAAGTGGTGGTACCGCGACGGTGAGCCGGTTCCGCTCCGCTCGGTCATCGGCGGCGTGATCCCGCAGCGCCGGTAGCTCGTCGAGCGCGGCTCGAGCGGCACGGCCGCAGAACGTGGGCCGATCGGGCACTGCGCCTTCAGTAGGATGCCGGAACCGTGCCCCGATGTGACCTGCGCTCCATCTTCAAGGCGTACGACGTTCGCGGTGTCGTTCCGGACGAGCTCGACGAGGACGTCGCGCGGCGGGTGGGCGCAGCGTTCGTCGACTGGGCCGACCTGAGTTCGGTCATCGTTGGCTACGACTGCCGTCTGTCGTCGCCCTCGCTCGCCGAGGCGATCCGGGACGGGATCACGTCGCGCGGAGCCGACGTCGTCGACCTGGGGCTCGCGTCGACCGACCTGCTGTACTTCGCCTCCGGTTCCCTCGACGCCGCAGGGATCATGCTCACTGCCAGCCACAACCCGCCGCGATACAACGGCGTGAAGTTCTGCCTCGCCGGCGCGCGACCGGTCGGAGAGGAGACGGGACTCGAAGAGATCCGTGCCATCGCCCAGGGAGAGGAACGGCCGCCGGTCGCGGCGCGAGGGTCCGTGCGTCGCGCCGATCTCCTCGACGAATACGTGGAGCACGTGCTGTCGTTCATCGACGCGCCGAACGTTCGGCCATTGAACGTCGTGGTCGACACGGCGAACGGGATGGGCGGGCTCGTCGTGCCCGCCGTGTTCGCGCGTCTGCCGTTGAAGGTCACGTACCTGTTCGCCGAGCTCGATGGCACGTTTCCGAACCATCCCGCCGACCCGATCGATCCGGAGAACCAGCGCGACCTCAAACGCGAGGTGCTCGCCCGAGAGGCCGACGTCGGACTCGCGTTCGACGGAGACGCCGACCGCGTGTTCTTCGTCGACGAACGCGCCGAGGGCGTGAGCGGTTCGGACGTCACGGCGCTCGTGGCTCGCGCCGTGCTCGCGCGCGAGCCCGGCGCGAAGATCGTGCACAACCTGATCTGCTCTTGGGCCGTGGCAGAGGTGATCCGGGAGAACGGCGGAACCCCGATCCGCTCGCGCGTCGGTCATTCGTTCATTAAGCAGGTGATGGCGGAGACGGGGGCGGCGTTCGGCGGTGAGCATTCGGGCCACTACTACTTCCGTGAGAACTACCGGGCCGACTCGGGGGTCATCGCAGCGGTCGTCGTCCTTGAGCAGCTGTCGCTCGCCGGTGTTCCCCTCTCGGAGTTGCTCCGCCCGCTCCGCCGCTACTCCTCCTCGGGCGAGATCAATACCCACGTCGACGACCGATTCGGCCGGATCGAGCAGATCGCGGCCGCGTACGCGAGCGGCAGCCAGGACCGGCTGGATGGGCTGACGGTAGAGTTCGACGACTGGTGGTTCAACGTTCGACCCAGCAACACCGAACCGCTACTGCGACTGAACGTGGAGTCCAGGACGGAGGAGCTTCTGAAGGAGAAAACCGACGAGGTCCTCGCGGTGATCCGGACAGGGGGTTCGACGAGTTGAGGAAGCGATCGCCTATGAACGAGCACGGGGCCGCCGGGAGAGGAGCGACGCGATGAGAGTGGACCCGGAGCTGCTCGAGATCCTCGTGTGCCCGAACGACCGCGGCGAGGTCGACTACATCGAGGCCGAGTCGGTTCTCGTCTGCCGTTCGTGCGGCTACCGTTACCCGATCCGTGACGGCATCCCCGTGATGCTGATCGACGAGGCCGAGAAGCCCGCGTCCAAGCCGAAGCGCTCGTGACGAGCCTGGACGACTCCTCCGCCCTCTTGGCGGCTGACCCGGGGCGGATGCTCGACATCGTCTGTGCGCTCCCGTCACACTGCCGCGAGGGGTACGCCCTCGGCCTCGCGAGCGACGACCTCCCCTCCGCCGAGGGCGTGACGTCGGTCGCGGTGTGCGGGATGGGCGGTTCGGCTGTGTCGGGCGACGTGATCCGCGCGCTCTATGCGGACCGTCTGAACGTTCCGACGACCGTGGTTCGCACGCCCGAGCTGCCCGAGCACTGCGGACCGCATTCGCTCGTTCTCGCGTCGTCGTACTCCGGCAACACGTCCGAGGCGCTGTCGCTGTTCGACGAAGCAGCGCGTCGAGGATGCCGGTTGATCGCCATCACCTCGGGAGGAGAGCTTTCGCGCCGTGCGACCGAGGTCGGCGCCGGTCTCGTTCGCCTGCCGATCGGATTCATGCCTCGAGCAGCGCTGGGGTACCTGTCGCTCGGCGCGCTCGGCGCGCTGGAGTCGATCGGGCTTGTGCCGGCCGTGGCTTCGGACCTCGAGGAGACCGTAGCGGAGCTGGAGGCTGAGGTCTCACGCTGCGGCCCGGACATTCCCTCGGGGTCGAATCCCGCCAAGGCGCTGGCGATGAGGATCGGCGATCGCGTACCGGTGATCTGGGCCGCCGAGGGCATCGGCGGCGTCGCGGCGTCGAGATGGAAGACGCAGTTCAACGAGAACGCGAAGATACCGGCGTTCTGGAGCGCGGTTCCCGAACTCGACCATAACGAGGTGGTCGGGTGGTCGGACGGCCGAGGGAACCAGTTCGTCGTCGTGGCGCTTCGTCACCCTGGCGAGCATCCAGACGTCGCCGCACGGTTCCCGCTGTCGCTCGACATCGCGCGATCCTCCGGAGCGGAAGTGGAGGAGGTGCACGCGTCGGGTCGTTCCGCGCTCGCTCGTCTGTTCACCCTGGCGCTCCAGGGGGATCTCGTCTCCACCTACCACGCCCTCATGAACGGCGTGGACCCGTCGCCGATCGATGCCATCGTTCGTTTGAAGCGCGCACTCGAACCGAGTCACCGATGACCACCCTGATCGACGTTTTGCCGGCGCCGGGAGACCGCCTTGCGGAGGAGGCCGCCGGCGTCGTCCGCCAACGAACATCGCTCGTGCCGTCGGTCGCTGTGATCCTCGGATCGGGATTGGGCGGTGTGGTCGATGACATGACCGATGCGGAGTCCTTCGCCTTCTCCGATCTTCCGGGATTCCCGGCGCCGACCGTTCCGGGACACCAGGGGCGTTTATCGCTCGGCCTGTTGGACGGAGCTCCCGTTGCGGCGTTCCGCGGCCGGATCCATTTCTACGAAGGCAATGATCTGTCGACGTGCGCGCTCACGGCTCGGCTGGCGAGGATCCTCGGAGCGAGGACGATCGTGATCACCGCAGCAGTCGGCGGCATCGACCGCTCACTCGTCGCCGGTCAAGTCGCCGTGGGCGTCGATCAGATCAACATGATGGGCGCGAACCCGCTCCGTGGCTGGCGGAATCCCGACGGCTCGCCGCCGTTCATCGACATGTCGGCGGTGTTCGACCGCGAGCTCATGGAGCTCGCATTGGAACGCGCTCGCTCGCTGGGTATCGACGTTCCCCGCGGTGTCTACGTGGCGATGCCGGGGCCGACGTACGAGACGCCCGCCGAGATCGAGGCGCTGCGGCGAGCCGGGGGAACGGTCGTCGGCATGTCCGTGGTGCCGGAGTCGACCGCGGCGCGCGCGCTCGGAATGCGCGTCCTCGGGTTGTTCAGCGTCACGAACCTCGCCGGCGATGCCGGGACGCACGAGGAGGTCCTCGAGATGGCCGATCGTGCCGCGGGCACGACCAGGCGCATCATCAACGAGCTCCTGCCGCAGCTCGCCGGTCCGAGCTCGGGCACCGCGTGAACGGGTGATGAGAAAGGAACCAGTGGACTGATGGACTGCGACGTGAAGGACCTCGGACTCGCAATGAAAGGACGCGAGCGCATCGAGTGGGCCTCCGGCGAGATGCGCGTGCTCGCCTTGATCCGCGAGCGCTTCCAGAAGGAGCGACCGCTCACCGGCATCACGATCGGGGCGTGCCTGCACGTCACGACCGAGACGGCCAACCTGGTGGAGACGCTCTTCGCCGGGGGCGCCGAGGTGGCGCTCTGCGCGTCCAATCCCCTCTCGACGCAGGATGATGTCGCCGCGGCGCTGTGCGAGGAGACCGGCATCGAGGTGTACGCGATCAAGGGCGAGGACAACGAGACTTACTACCGGCACATCAACTCCGTCCTCGACACCAGGCCGAACGTGACGATGGACGACGGCGCGGATCTCGTCAGCCTTCTGCACAAGGAGCGACAGGATCAGCTCGGTGAGGTCATCGGCGGCACCGAGGAGACGACGACCGGCGTGATCAGGATGCGTGCGATGGCCGCCGACGGTGCGCTGCGGTACCCGATCGTCTCCGTCAACGACGCGAACACCAAGCACCTGTTCGACAACCGGTTCGGGACAGGCCAGTCGACGATCGACGCCATCATGCGTTCGACGAACCTGCTGCTCGCTGGTCGAACGGTCGTCGTGTGCGGCTACGGGATGTGCGGGCGTGGCGTCGCGTCGAGGGCGAAGGGTCTCGGCGCGCAGGTCGTCGTGACCGAGGTCGACCCGCTCCCAGCGCTCGAGGCGGCCATGGAGGGGTACCGCGTCATGCCGCTCAGGGAAGCGGCGCGCATCGGCGAGGTGTTCGTCACCGTGACGGGCGACACGGGAGTGATCCGGCGCGAGCACCTCGAGCTGATGCGGGACGGCGCCGTGTTGGCGAACGCCGGGCACTTCGACGTCGAGATCGACAAGTCGGCACTCGCCGAGCTGGCCGGCGGCGCCGTCCGGCGCATCCGAGACTTCGTCGACGAGTTCACGTTCGCGGACGGCCGGCGGGTCCACCTGCTCGCGGAGGGCCGGCTGGTGAACCTGGCCGCCGCCGAGGGCCACCCCGCCGCCGTCATGGACATGTCCTTCGCCAACCAGGCGCTCTCGGTCGAGTGGATCGTCAAGCGACGGGGAACACTCGATCCCCAAGTTCATCCTGTGCCGGCCGAGATCGACGCCGAGGTCTCTCGGCTGAAGCTCCAGACGATGGGGATCGAGATCGACGCGCTGACCAAGGAGCAGGAGGAGTATCTGCGGTCGTGGGAGCAGGGGACCTGACGGAACAGCTATCGGTCAGGGCGCGCTTTGAGCGGTTCCCGGCGACGCTGAAGGGCGCGTTCATCCTCCGCGGCGAGGACGCGAACCCGCACCAGGTCGTCTGGAAAGAGGCGAACGTCGTCGGGATCGGGCTGGCCGTGTCACGTCCCATGCCGATCGCCCCGGTGACGCTCGACATCGTTCCGCACCGGGACGTGTTCGTGCCGTTCGAGATGTTCGTCTCGGATCTGGAACCCGGTTGGTACACGATGCGAGCGGAGCTCGAGGTCGACGGTACGGCCGGGACGTTCGATGGGGGTCGCCATTTCGCGATCGCCTGGCCGCGTGCGAGTGTTCGCCGGGGGACGGTCAAAGTCGAACGGGCTGTCCCGGTCGGCGATGGAAAGGTGCTCGTCGAACAGGTGGAGTGCGGTGGCGACTCCGTGAAGGTGCATCTGCACGCGGACCCGCCTATGTCGCTCACGGCGAAGCTGTTCGCGAACGGTGGACGGCTCGAGGTGCTGCAGACGGAGATCGACGAGACGACCGGACGCGGCAAGGTGGTGGCGTATCCGGTGATGCGCGGTCAGTCGTCGCTCCGGGTCGAGCTTCGCACCAAGGGCAAGGGCAAACAGGGCGCGCTCGACGTCGAGCTCCCGCCGTAGCGGTCGTCGTCAAACACTTTTCGTCGGTACCGTGAAGTAGCGTCCGCGCGTGCTCGGGGCGCTCTTCGACGGTCTGTTCCCGAAACGCTGCGCGGGGTGCGGCGGCGGACCGTGGCCGTTCTGCGCCGCGTGCCGCGTTCAGATCGTCCCCCTCGGACCTCCGCGCTGTCAGCGATGTGGGGCGCCAGCGCAGGGCGGCGAGGTGCGCTCGTGTCGTCACTGCCCGCCGGAGCCGCTGCACGCCGCGCGGGCACCGTTCCTGTTCGAGGGTCCGGTGCGTCGCGCCGTCCACCGGCTGAAGTTCGCCGGCTGGCGACCGGTCGCCGACGCGCTCGGCGCGGCGATGGCGCAGGCGTGCGACCTCGACGCCGACGCGATCACGTGGGTACCGCTTTCACGGGGGAGGAAGGCGACACGAGGATTCGACCAGGCGAGCGCCCTCGCGCACGCCGTCGGCCCGAAGATCGGGCTCGTCGTCGTGCCGCTGCTCGGCCGCGCGGCCGAGGCCGGACCGCAGGCTCGACGTCGCGGCGAAGAGCGCCGGAGCGCGATGCGCGGATCGTTCGCCGCTCTCGCCGTTCCGCCCTCACGCGTCGTGCTCGTCGACGACGTGTTGACGACAGGCGCCACGGCGGCCGCGTGCGCCGACGCGCTCGTGCGCGCCGGTGCCTCAGAGGTCTCCGTGCTCACCGCGGCGCGGGCGATATCGGACCGCCCATTCAAGGATGGCGAGACGTTTGTGAGGTCCACGACACAGGATCGCCACCTATACTCGGGCCCGGGCTCGCGTCCGGGTCTGTGGTTGACCGGGGAACGTCTCTCCGGAAGTCGAAGCCAGCCGCGGGCGAAGCGACCCACGTAAGCCGACCGTTGGTCGGTGAGCACGGCGCGGTTTAGACGTAAGTCCTGCCCCGGTGGGGGTGACCCTGCCGGGAGAGGGTGCGAAGCCGGCCCGTGGCCGGCGATCACTCCCGCAGGCGGGTGTGGGGCCAAAGACCAGGTCAGCCGGACGCGAGCCCGCCTTCCCTCGCTTTCGGCTCTCGTGGAGAATGGACCGACCGATGGACCTGCGGCTCCAGACGCGCGGCGGACGGATCGGCGATCGGTTGCGACGGATCGCCGCACACAAGCTCTCCGGGCTCGAGCGGATGGAACCGGCGCTCGTCCGGGTGGAGATCGAGGTGATCTCGCAGAAGAACTCCCAACGCGTCGAGGCCGTCGCGGCCACGGCGCGGAAGACGTACCGAGCCCACGCGGATGCCCGCGAGGTCGAATCCGCGCTCGACGTCGTCGTCGACAAGCTCGAGCGCCAGGTCCGAGACCACCACAAGAAGCGCCGGGCTCGGCTGATCGCGGGAGCGGGACGCGTAAAATCCGCCCAATCGAGCGGTGAAGAAAGGGATCGCGCGACACGGGCGCGCGACGGAGACGAGACAGCGTGAGCCAGCGAGCCGACGAATCCGACCGACTGCGCGTCTTGGTCTGCGATGACCACGCGCTGTTCCGTCGGGGTCTCCAGATGGTGCTCGACCAGGAGGCGGACCTCGAGCTCGTCGGCGAGGCGTCCGATGGCGTCGAGGTCGTCGAGAAGGCGCAGGAGCTGATGCCGGACGTCATCCTGATGGACGTTCGCATGCCCAAGCGCTCGGGGATCGAAGCGGCCACCGCGATCAAGGACGTGCTTCCGCACGTGAAGATCCTGATGCTCACGATCTCCGACGCGGAAGCGGACCTGTACGAGGCGATCAAAGCGGGCGCCTCGGGGTATCTGCTGAAGGAGATCCCCATCGATGAGGTCGCCGACGCGATCCGGTCGGTGTGGGCGGGCCAGTCGCGCATCAGCCCGTCGATGGCGAGCAAGCTGCTCACGGAGTTCGCGGCCATCAGCAAGGCGTCGGAGGAGAAGCCGCAAGTGCCGACGCCGAGGCTCACCGACCGCGAGATGGAGGTCCTCCGCCTCGTCGCGCAGGGGATGAACAACCGCGACATCGCCAAGACGCTGTTCATCTCCGAGAACACGGTGAAGAACCATATCCGCAACATCCTGGAGAAGCTGCACCTTCATTCGCGCATGGAAGCGGTCGTCTACGCCGTCCGCGAGAAGATGATCGAGATCAGTTGACCGTCTCGGCGGGTGGCCGCGGAGGCGGCCCGGTGGTGACGAACGAGACGCTTCCCGTCGACCAACGACGGCGCCTCGTCAGTCGCAACACCGTGCTTCTGGCGACGTCGCAAGGCCTGGCGACCATGACGTTTCCCGTCTTGCTGATCGTTGGCAGCGTGGCGGCCGTCGACATCAGCGGGCGGGACAGCGCCGTCGGCGTGATCAACGGCTCCTACTTCATTGCCGCCGCAGCCGGTGCCGTGCTGTTCGGCCGATGGATGGACCGGACCGGACGACGGCCGGGGCTCGCGGCGAGCTACTTGTTGCTGGCGACGGCCGGCGGTGTATGTGCGTTCGCCATCGCGCAGGGGTGGGTCCTGCTGCTCTTGGCGGGGACGGTGTTGTTCGGGTTCGCGTTCGGCGGCTCGAACCTGGCACGCGGCGCGGTCGCCGACATGTACGAGCCCTCGCAGCGCGGTCGCGCCGTCGGCATCGTGCTCGCCGTCGGGACGATCGGCGCCGTCGGGAGCCCATTCCTCATCGCGTTCCTCCGCGGCTGGGCCGGGCGCGAGGCGATCGACGCCGACGTGCTCCCGTGGATCGTCGTTCCCGTCACGGCGATCACGGCGTTCGCCTGCGCGCTCTCACTTCGTCCCGATCCGCGCGACCTTGCGGTGCGCGTCGAGGTCGGCGCGGATACCGGGGCGCGGACCCCTCGGCAGCTCCTCCGAATAGGGCAGTTCAGAACGGCGGTCATCGCCGCCGCGGTTGGGCAGATGGCGATGGTCGCGGTGATGGGGGTCACGCCTGTCGCGCTCCATCACCACGACACGAGCGCGACCGTCGTATCGACCGTCATCAGCCTGCACATCGCGGGGATGTGGGTCTTCTCGCCGGTCATCGGGGCCGCGCTCGATCGGTTCGGACGCCGGCCCGGACTGATCGCCGGCGGTGCGACGAGCGTCGTGGGCGCGCTGTTCGCGGCAACCGATGCCGGTCCCGGTCTCGTTGCTGTCGGTCTGTTCGCGATCGGGCTCGGTTGGTCGGCGACGTTCCTCGGCGCGACCGCCGTGATCAGCGATCTGACCCAGCCGAACGAACGCGCGAGCGCGCTCGGCTTCACCGACCTGCTCGTCAGCTTGAGCTCCGCAGTCGCGGGTTTCGCTGGCGGGTTCGTGTTCGAGGGCGCGGGGTTCCGCATCCTCGGCCTTGGCGTGGCCAGCGTCGTGTTGCTCGTCGTGCTCGCCGTCGCTCGTCGGCGTGAACCAGTACCCGTGCGCGTCGTCAGCGCTCCCAGCCGGGGCGATCGCGGGGCTCGGGTACCATAGGAAACCGCTACATACACACGCTCACGCGGCCGCTCTGAGCCCGTACGAGGTGGTTGTTTTTGGTCATCCAGAAGATCGGCACCCTCGGTGAAGGCCGCAAGCTGAAGCGTCTCGAGGACGTCGTCGCCCTCGTCAACACGTTCGAGCCCGAGGTCGAGGAACTTTCTGAGGAACAGCTGCGCGAGAAGTCGGCGGAGTTCCGCAGGCGCCTCGCCGACGGTCAGACCCTCGACGACATCCTTCCCGAGGCGTTCGCCACCGTTCGCGAAGCTGCTCGGCGGACGATCGGGCAGCGCCACTTCGACGTGCAGGTCCTCGGGGCCGTTGTGCTCCATCAGGGCAAGATCGCCGAGATGAAGACCGGTGAGGGGAAAACCCTCACCTCGACGATGCCCGCCTACCTGAACGCGCTCTCCGAACGCGGCGTCCACGTCGTCACCGTCAACGACTACCTGGCCAAGCGCGACTCGGAGTGGATGGGCGGCGTCTACCGCGCACTCGGTGTCTCGGTGGGCTTGATCCAAGCGCAGATGAGTCCATCGGACCGCCGTCCCGCTTACGACTCCGACATCACCTACGGCACCAACAACGAGTTCGGGTTCGACTATCTGCGCGACAACATGGCGATGCGCGCCGAGGACATGGTGCAACAGCGCGGGCACTCCTTCGGCATCGTGGACGAGGTGGACTCGATCCTGATCGACGAGGCGCGCACGCCGCTCATCATCAGCGGCATGGTGGCGGATTCGGCGAAGTGGTACCAAACGTTCGCCCGCCTCGCGCCTCGCCTCCGCCGTGACGAGGACTACGAGATCGACGAGGCCAAGCGGACCGTCGCCGTCACCGAGTCGGGCGTGAACAAGGTCGAGGAGGCGCTCGGGCTCGACAACCTGTACGAGCACGTGCACACGCCGCTCGTGCATCACCTCCAGAACGCGCTCCGCGCGAAGGAGCTCTACAAGCGCGACGTCGACTACATCGTAACGAGCGGCGAGGTGAAGATCGTCGACGAGTTCACCGGCCGTGTCTTGGAGGGCCGTCGGTATTCGGAGGGACTACACCAGTCGATCGAGGCCAAGGAGAGCGTCCGGATCAAGGAGGAGAACCAGACGCTCGCCACGATCACGATCCAGAACTACTTCAAGATGTACGAGAAGCTCGCCGGCATGACCGGTACGGCAAAGACGCAGCTGGCCGAGTTCCAGTCGGTGTACGAGCTCGACGTGATCGAGATTCCCACGAACAAGCAGATGATCCGTTCCGACCAGCAGGACCTGATCTACAAGAACGAGGACGAGAAGTGGAATGCGGTGACCGAAGATATCGTCGGCCGTCAGGAGCGGGGACAGCCGGTCCTGGTCGGCACGGTGTCGATCGAGAAGTCGGAGAAGCTCTCCGGCTACCTGAACCGTCGCGGCATCTCACACAACGTCCTGAACGCGAAGAACCACGAGAAGGAGGCGATGATCGTCGCGCAGGCGGGCCGAATCGGCTCCGTGACGGTGGCGACGAACATGGCCGGCCGAGGCGTCGACATCTTGCTCGGCGGCAACCCGGAGTACCTGGCGCGGCAGGAGATGGCCGCACGCGAGTTCGACAACGACCGCTTCCTGCTGTTCGAGATGGACGAGGAGGAGCGGGCCGAGTACGAGGCGGAGTACGAGCCGATCTTCCGGAAGTTCAAACAGCAAACCGACGCGGAGCACGAGGAGGTCGTGGAGCTGGGCGGGCTGTACGTCCTCGGCACCGAACGGCATGAGTCGCGACGCATCGACAACCAGCTCCGCGGGCGCTCGGGTCGTCAGGGCGATCCCGGCGAGTCGTTGTTCTACCTCTCGCTGCAGGACGACCTGATGCGGATGTTCGCGTCGGACCGGATCGCGTCGATCATGAACCGGCTGAAGTGGCCGGACGACGAGCCCATCACGGCGAAGATGGTGACGAAGGCCGTCGAGAACGCCCAGGGGCAGATCGAGGAGCTGAACTTCGAGCGCCGCAAGAACGTCCTGAAGTACGACGACGTGATGAACACACAGCGGCAGGTGATCTACACCGAACGCCAGAAGATCCTGCAGGGCGAGGACTTCAAGGACGAGGCGCTGAACATGGTTCGCGACGTCGTCTCTGCGACGGTGCGGAGGCTTGCGCCAGAGGAGATCTTCAACGAGGAATGGGACCTCGACATGATCCTGGCCGGGATCGCCGAGGTGTACCCGACCAGGATCACACGCCCCGAGCTCGAAGATACGGTCACGACGAAGGAGCTCGAGGACCGCGCCGTGGAGGACGCCATCGGGCTGTACGAGGACAAGGAGCGCTCGCTCGGCTCACAGGTCATGCGGCAGCTCGAGCGCCTCGTACTGCTGAACATCACCGATACGCGCTGGCGTGA
Source organism: Actinomycetota bacterium (assembly GCA_035640355.1). NCBI lineage: Bacteria > Bacillati > Actinomycetota > Actinomycetota bacterium. The sequence continues at coordinate 2,734 of DASQWI010000029.1, read as the reverse complement.
GCATCTGTACGAGATGGACTACCTCCAAGAGGGGATCCACCTCCGCGCCTACGGCCAGAAGGATCCGCTCACGGAGTACCGTCGCGAGGCGTACGCGATGTTCGAGGAGCTCACCGACTCCATCAAGGACGGGTTCGTTCGGTACATCTATCGCGTCGAACTCGTTCGGGAGGACGAGCCCGGACGGCCGAGGCCGCAGCGGGTGCAGGCGGTTCACGGGGATCAGGAACAGCAGGTGAACGCGGGGAACGCCGCGCAGGCCCGTTCGGACAAGGTGCCGCGGAACGCACCGTGTCCATGTGGGAGCGGCAAGAAGTACAAGAAGTGCCACGGCGCGGTCGCGTAGGCGCGGCGGGGACGCCTCAACGTGAAGGGGCCGGCCGAAGCTTTGCTCCGACCGGCCCTGTCGTCCCCGCGAGCGAGGGACCTTATCGGTACTTCCAGCAGACCACGCAGGGCTCGCCGTTCACCAAGATCTCGTCGCCGGAACCCTCCTGGTACGAGCCCAGCATGGCGTTCCGCGCCTCGACGATCTCGACGGCGATCGGCGCGTGTAGGTACGAGCCCAGCATGGCGTTGCGTGCCTCGGTGACCCGGACGGCGGTCGACGGAGCGGCAGCGGTCAGGTCGAGGCCGAGCTGCTTGGCCCGCACCGCGATCGCCTGGGTCGCCGACGAGAACGAGATGACGGTGCCCAGCTCCGACGGCGTGTTGACGGTCGAGGTGATGTCGCCGACGCGAGAGATGACGCTCGCGCGACCGAACGGACGGACGACCGGTGCGGCCGCCGCTTCGATGAAGCCGCCCCGGAGCTCGGTCGGCGTGTTTGCCGCCGTACCCGAAACGGTCGTCGGGGAGCTCGCGGCCTCCTCGCGCGGCTCCGTCGTGGTGAGCGCGTAGACCGCGATCGTCGCGGCGGCGAACAGCGCCACCACGGCCCACACGAGCGGCGCACCGATGTGAACCTTCGGCTGCAGTGTCCCGGCGCTGGTGCTCATCGACTCCTCCTTCCGAACGGCCGCCCCCTCGGCGGCAACGGGGCGACGGTACGTCCGCCGGCGTGTCCCTTTCGGTGCCCGCTCGCACGGACCCGCGGTGACGTGTGACACGCCTCCGCCGTCGCGGAGAGCCACCGGCTTGGTTCCAGTAGCCCGCTCCCGGCTCCGTCGCGCGGAGTACGACACGTCACTCCGGTCTGGTGACGCGCGACACCGCTCGATCCACGGGGCCTCCCTAGGTTCGTGCGCAAGGAGGTGGAGCAAATGATGGGAAGTGATCTCGTTGCGCGGCAGCGGATCTCACAGCTCCTGAGCGAGGCCGAGGCGGAGCGCCTGGCCCGCCCGCTGGTCGAGGCCCGACGACGCGCGCGTCGCGAGCGCGTTTCCGCCCGCGCCGCCGCGATCAGGGCCGCGTTCTCCAGGCGAAGGAGCCGGTCGGCCGAACCCGTCGTCGAGGCGTAGCTCAGCGGCGTTGGTCTTTAGGCCGCCGGGCGTCGGTACGATTGAGCAGTGACCGACAACTCGGACCGACTGGACGACCTGGCCAAGCGCATCGCCGCCGCGAAGGAGTTCCTTTGACGTCGACGGCAAACGCGCGCAGGTCGCCGAGCTCGAACGGCAGACGTCCGATCCGTCGCTCTGGGACGACCCGGCTCGAGCACAGCAGCTGACCACGCGGCTGTCCCGCGTCCGCGCCGAGCTCGATCGCTATGACGATCTCGTGAGCCGCCTCGGCGACGCGCGGGCTATGGACGAGCTGCTCGCGTCGGAGAGCGACGCCGAGATGGCCATGGATCTCGGACGGGCCGTCGACGGGCTCTCCGTCGACGTCGAACGACTCGAGCTCGCGACGCTCCTCGCCGGCGAGTACGACCAGAACGATGCCGTCGCGACGATCCACGCCGGCGCCGGTGGCACCGAATCCCAGGACTGGGCGGAGATGCTGCTCCGCATGTACCTGCGGTGGGCCGAGCGCGAGAGGTTGGACGTCGAGGTCGACGAGCTCCTCCCCGGCGACGAGGCCGGGATCAAGCGGGCGACGTTCATCGTCCACGGCCCCAACGCCTACGGGCTCCTCTCGGCCGAGCGCGGGGTGCATCGGTTGGTTCGGATCAGCCCGTTCGACGCACAGAAGCGCCGGCACACCTCGTTCGCCAATCTCGACGTGATCCCGTTGCTCGAGGAGGCCGACGACGACATCGAGATCGACCCCAAGGACCTGCGGATCGACGTGTACCGCTCGACGGGGCCGGGAGGCCAGTCGGTGAACACGACCGACTCGGCGGTCCGCATCACGCACCTGCCGACGGGGATGCAGGCGGCCTATCAGAACGAGCGCTCGCAGCTGCAGAACCGTGCGGGCGCGATGCGGATCTTGAAGGCGCGACTAGCCGAACGGATGCGGGAGGAACAGGCGGAGCGAATAGAGAACCTCCGTGGCGAACGGAAGGGGATCGACTTCGGCTCGCAGGTCCGCTCCTACGTGCTGGCGCCGTACCGGCTGGTCAAGGACCACCGCACGAACGTTGAGATCGGTGACGTGGACCGCGTTCTGGACGGCGACATCGAGGAGCTGATCGAGGCCGAGCTCAGGAGACGCGCGGAAGGCGCGGCGTAGCCGTTCGTCGCTCCCGAACCGCGACAGCGGCGACCGCGATCGCGAACGCTCCCCACACGACCGCGGACGCGGCGATGCCGCGTCCGACGACCGGCTCGGCGTACGAGAGGCGGATCCC
>DASQWI010000028.1 GCA_035640355.1 Actinomycetota bacterium | reverse complement strand
GGTACTGCCCGCGCCGCCCATCAACAGCTACTCGTCGCGCTTCACTCGCCAGCCCGGACGCGTCGGTGACGGGTGCGTGCTTCCCACCCGCCGATCGCTCATCGCCGCCTGCGGGCGAACCGGCGTGGGCCGAGTCATCCGGAGGTCGGACAGGTCCGCAAGCCCGTACCTTCGGTCGAGACCACGCCGCCTGCCGAGCCACGCGAGAGGCGACGTCGCGATCCGAACGACGCCCGGCGCGATCGGCGCGCGCACCTCGTCGTCGAACCGGCGCATGAACAGCGCGAGCTCGAACGGCTTCGGCATGCCATTCGCGAAGGTGCGTCCCTCGCGCGCGAGCGCGGCGACCGTCTCGAACAGGCGCTCCATCTCGAGCGCAGGACGGACCTCCACCCGGATCCGCGCCGTGTCATTGCCGACGTTGGCGAACCGGTGCGACGTCCCTGCCGGCACGACGACGGAGTCCCCGGGCTCCGCCGTCACGCGCCGCATTCCCTTACGAAAGCGCATCGTCCCGTTCAGCACATCGAACCGCTCCTCCTGCGAGGGGTGTACGTGCCCTCCGGGGACGCGCCCGCCGGGTGGCAGCTCGAGCTCGAACACGAGCCGCTCGCCGTCCGTGTCCTTGGAGGTCTCGCGGAAGAAAAACCGCTCGCCGCTCAGCGGGTTGTCCAGGATCAGTCCCCGATTCGCCATCACCGTCACCCCCTCACTACTTGCCGGTTCGACGCAGTACGTCGAGCCGCTGCTGATACTCCTCGGCCGTGATCTCGCCCTTCGCGTAGCGCTCGCCGAGGACCTCCTCCGCCGAATGGGTGTGCCAGCGAGAGCGCCGTCCGCGGAACACGAAGTACGCGCCGAAGATCAGCGCGATCCAGATCCACGGGAAGAACAGGAACCACCAACCGCCGACGCCCTCTCGGAACGCCACTTCGGCCAGAACCGTCTCCACCATCTCGAACACCTCCTCCGTTCATGTCACCAATCGTCGTTGGAGAGCGACGCGCCGTCGTCGTCTGAGAGGAGGCTTCTGAGCTACGTCCGGTGGAGCATTCGATCCCTACTCCGCCCAACCGGGACGTACGAGGCCGGACTCGTAGGCGAACACCACGAGCTGCGCCCGGTCCCGCGCCCGGAGCTTCACCATGGCCCTGCTGACGTGCGTCTTCGCCGTGGCCGGGCTGACGCACAGCTTTCGCGCGATCTCCTCGTTCGACAGCCCTTCGGCGACGAGCGCCATCACCTCGCGCTCGCGCTCGGTGAGCTCGTCCAAGGCCGGCGCGACGTCGACACCTTTCGCGCGGGACGCGAACTCCTCGATCAACCGTCGGGTCACGCCGGGCGACAGCAGCCCGTCGCCGGCCGCGACGGCTCGAACCGCCCGCACCAGGTCGGCCGGCTCGGTGTCCTTCACCAGGAACCCGCTCGCGCCGGCGCGGAGCGCTTCGAACACGTACTCGTCCTGCTCGAACGTCGTGAGGATGACGATGTGGACGCTCGAGAGGGCTTCATCCTCAGCGATCGACCGCGTCGCCGCGAGGCCGTCGAGCTCGGGCATCCGAACGTCCATCAGCACGATGTCCGGAACGAGCGCGCGCGTGAGCTCGATGGCCTCCCGCCCGTCGCTCGCCTCGCCCACGACCTCGACGTCGGGCTCCGCATCGAGCAGTGCGCGAAACCCGGCGCGTACGAGCGCCTGGTCGTCGACGAGCAGGACGCGGATCACGTCGTGCTATCCCGTCGCCCCGCGTACGGAAGCCGCGCGCGAACGCGGAATCCGCCGCCCTCGCGCGGTCCCGCCTCCACAGATCCGCCGACCGAATCGGCACGCTCGCGCATGCCAACGATGCCGCTGCCCGAACCGACCGAGCCGGCCGCCAAGCCTCGCCCGTCGTCCTCCACCGCCACGGTCACCGCTTCGTCGCCGTAGCTCACGACCACCGTGGCCGTCGTCGCGGCGGCGTGCCGAACGACGTTCGTCAGCGCCTCCTGGACGATCCGGAACGCCGCGACGTCGACCGGCGCCGGGAGCGGACGAGCCTGTCCTTCGACGCGTTTGCTCACCTCGAGGCCGGCAGCGCTCGCACTCGACACGAGATCGTCGACACGAGCGAGCGTGGGTGCGGGATCGCGCGAACCGTCCTGGTCGTCGACGCGACGGAGCACGCCGAGGACCGACCGGAGCTCGATGAGCGCGTCCTTGCTCGCCTGCTTGATCGCCGTGAGCGCGGGGCGGGCCTGCTCCGGGCGCTCGTCCAACAGGTGCAGCGCCACGCCGGCCTGCACGTTGATCATCGAGATGTTGTGGGCCAGCACGTCGTGGAGCTCCCGGGCGATGCGCAAGCGTTCCTCCGTCGCCCGCCGAAGCGCTTCCTCCTCGCGCGTTCGAGCGGTCTCGCTCGATCGCTCCCGGCGGATCCGGACGAGCTCCGCGGCGCCGGTGATCACCAGAAGCCACGCGACGAACAAGAACAGCTCGCCGGCATCGGGTGCTGGCTCGTCCGTGACGATCACGGGTACGAGTGTCTCGGCGACGAAGCCCGTCGCGAGCACGATCCATGCGGAGATGCGGCGTCCCTGCAGCACCGCGGAGAAGAACGCGATGAGCGGCGATAGGAAGATCGGTCCTCGCGGGTAGTCCAATAGGAGGTAGCCGAGTACGATCGCGTGCGTCGCCGTGAGGACCGCGACGGGGTAGCGACGTCGCCACAGGAGTGGCACTGCAGACGCGACCACGAGCGCGATAGCCAACGCGTCGACATCCGCTCGGTCAGTCTGTTCATGCGCCGCGCCGAAGGTGCCGACGATCTGAAACGCAACCAGCGCCACCGCAAGCACTGCCTGCCTCGGCTTGGCGAACAGCCTTCGGATCGGGCCCACGATGGAACCGTAGGCCCCGGCCGGCGCCACGTCATCGCCCTCGCGGCGCGAGGGCGGCTACTCCCTCCGGTGTACGAGGGGAGCATTCCGTAGGCGTACTACGCTCCGTCCATGCGCGCGGTGGTGTTGTCGTCCGGGGACGAACCGCCGCGCGTGACCGACGTCCGCCTCGATCCGCCCAAGGCGGGGGAGGTGCGGGTCCGTGTCGGCGCCGCCGGCGTCTGTCACAGCGACCTGCACGTCCGCAAGCTCGAATGGGACGTCCCGCTGCCGCTCGTGATGGGCCACGAGGGCTCCGGCGTGGTGACGGAGGTGGGCCCCGGCGTTTCGTCGCTCTCCGAAGGAGACCACGTCGTCCTGTCCTGGGAGCCGGCCTGCGGCCGTTGCCGCGCGTGCCTGGCCGGCCGGCCGTCCCAATGCGAGGTCTGTGCCGACATCGTTTGGCCGAAGGGCGTCTTGTACGACGGCACGACCCGATTCCGGATCGGCGATCGCATCGCACACCACTACATCGGGGTCTCGTCGTTCTCCGAGGAGACGGTGGTGCCGGAGTCCGGCGCGATCCGCCTCGAGGCGAGCGTTCCGCTCGACGCGGCCGCGCTGATGGGCTGCTGCGTGCCGACGGGCGTGGGCGCAGTGCTGTGGACGGCTCGGATGCCTCCCGGTTCGACCGCGGTGGTGATCGGCTGCGGCGCAGTCGGCTTGTGCGCCGTGCAGGGCGCGGTCCTCGGCGCCGCGTCGAGGATCGTCGCGGTGGACCTGTTGTCCCACAAGCTCGACGCGGCAAGGACGTTCGGGGCGACGGACGTGATCGACGTATCCGCGGCCGACGCTGTCGAGGCCGTTCGCGAGATCACCGATGGGGGAGCGGACTTCGTGTTCGACTGCATCGGTCTCGTCTCGACCGCCGAGCAATCCATCGCGATGCTCTCCCTGGGCGGGACCGCGGTGATCGTCGGCCTTGCGCCGACCGGCGCGATGGCGCGGTTCGAACCCCGTGCGCTCGCCGAGGCCGAACAGCGCATCATCGGCTCCAACTACGGCAGCGTCCGTCCCGCGCTCGACTTCCCGTTCCTCGTCGACCTGTATCGGTCCGGGCGCCTGAAGGTCGACGAGCTCATCTCGGCCAGGCGGCCGCTCGAGGAGGTGGAGCACGCGTTCGACGACATGATCGCGGGCAGGGTCGTCCGCACGGTTCTCGATCCCTCGCTCTGACCGAACGGGCTACCCGAAGACTTCGGCTCCCGTCGCGAGGACGTCGAACGACGACACGATCTCCTCGATCTGTGGAAGGACGGTGACGGGATCCGAGCGGCGCGGCACGAGGATCGAGATCGAGTAGTTCTTCGGATGTCCTGAGACGGTGATCGAAAGGAAGCGCACGGGCCGGCCGTCATCGTCGATCGCCGTGCCGCTCACGAGGAGCGAGCTGGACCCATCGATCCTCTCGCGCGTCATCCCGTTCACGTCACGATCGGACGTGACATCCGAAAGGGAATGGATCGACCGGGCCGCCGTCGTCTCAAGATCGCTCGACGGACCGATACCGAACCGCACGCGGATGCGACCGTTCGGGTTCTCGAGTGAGGTGATCTGTGCGTTCTCATGCACGGTCCAGCTCGCCGGATACTCGAATCCGTAGTCGTGCGTCCCGTTAACGTACTCGGCCACGCCGAGACCCGACCGGGAACCGGAACGATCAGGCGTCTCTCCAGCCGGCGGTCCGAGCATTCGCGCGGACTCCCGAGCGTCTTGGCGTGCGGCGTCCTCGATCAGAATAGCCACCGTTGCCGCCGTGACCAGAACGATCCCCACCATGATGAGCGCGAGCGCGTACGCCTGTTCCCGGTCGGAGAACTGCGAGAAGCGCGCCCGACGCCGAAACGACAACATCCCTCACCCGCGAGTGGCCGCTGCGGGCGAACGGCGACACGCCGCGACGAGCGCGGCCGAGCCACTCATACCGAGCGCCACCGCCATGGTCACCAGTCCGATGACGCCGATGCCGGTCGTCGCGAGGACGCCGAGGACCGAGGTCACGATCTTCGCGTATCGGCCCATCTCGTACAGGATGCCCAGGCAGACGAGCCCCGGGTCGTCGCGGCAGGGATCGCTCTCGTCACCCACGGCGACCTGCTCGGCGCGCATCCCGACGGGAACGTTCTCCCAGGTGGACTTCAGCCGGTCCGCGGGCCTCCAAACCCACTCCTGATCACCGATCTGGTTTGCGCGCGAGCGGTCGTTGCGCCCCTTCTCGTCGCGCTGCCGATCGCCGTCCAGGCCTCCGGCGGTGGTATCGCCGCTGCCACCGCCACTGCTATACGCCGAGTCCGTCGAGCCGTCCGTCGCGATCGAAGCGTCGCCCACCCGGCTCGCCCCGCTCACGGCTGTGTTCGTCGACGCGCTCGCGTCGCCGACCGCGCCACCCGCGGCGGTCACGGTATCGCGTACGCCGGCCGTGGTGTCGGCGACTACATCCCCGACGGCCTGACCCGCGGTAGTAGTGGGTTCGGACGCGACCGTAGTGGCATCGGACGCGACGTCGGACGCTCCGTCCACCGTCTCGCTCACGACTTGTGTCGTGTCCGACACCGTGGAGTCGATGGCATCCCCGGTCTGGTCGGCCACGCCCCCGAGCGGATCGTCTGCCGCCGCCGGGCCGGCCAGGTACAGCGTGAAAGCGGTCGAAGCTCCGACGACCGCCGCGACGAACTTCGCCCGAACGTTCATCACGAACCCCCTCGCGGACGCGCGAAATCCATGACGCGCTCGGCGGAGCGATACCCATTTCGCCGCGACCCAATCCTCGTGTCGCAGTCCCGGTCTGCCCCGGGGACGACCTGCGGAGATGACAAACCGGCCATCGGATCGTCTAGATATAGGCGACGACCTGAAGGAGGCGAGATGAACCTGAACGGCATCCTGATCGGATCAGAGGATCCGAGGCGTCTGATCGACTACTACACCAAGTTGTTCGGCGACCCCGGGTGGGGGGGCGGTGACTTCGTGGGGTGGCAGATCGGCACCGGTTCCGTCACCGTCGGTCCGCACGACCAGGTGAAGGGGAAGAACGCGCAACCCGGTCGCGTGATCTGGAACATCGAGACCACCGACGTCAAGGGCGAGTTCGACAAGCTGCGGGACGCGGGGGCGACGGTCGTGCAGGAGCCGTACAGCCCGGGCGAGGCCCCCGAGATGTTGATCGCCACGTTCGCCGACCCGGACGACAACTACTTCCAGCTCATCACGCCGATGTAGTCCCGCCGTCGGGGCTCAGCGTTCCGAGCCCTCGCGAGGGCGGGCGTCGACGCGCTCGCCCTCCGCCGGCTCCACCGCCTCGTCCGGCGTCTCGTGTTCGAACGTGAGCGCGTACACCTCTTGGCCGCGCGGATACTCCTTCGTCGGGCGGTGCTCTCGCGTCACGGTCACGCCTAGCCCTGCGTACACCCCGTTCTGCTCCGCTCGAAGGCGTTCGCCGAGGAAGATGTTGGCCATGATCTCGCGCGGCCGGATCGCGGCGTTCACCATGCGCACCGCGCCGACGACGGGCGGGCCGACGACGGTGAGCTCGCCGCCGATCTGCACGAGGTAGCCCGGCCCGGCGTCGAGGCCCATCGACAGCCCGACCCCACCGGAGAGGTTTCGCGAGTTGTTTCGAAAGTCCTCGAGCACGCGCCTGTGGAAGAAATCGATCAAAGACTGAGCGGTATGCACGATGTTCCCCGCCGCCTGGACGAACGCCTCGTCGTACTCGTCCTCGGGCGCCGTCTGCACTATCCAATAGGCGAGGAATCCGTCCCCGGTGAACTTGTCGAACCAACCGCCTGGAGATCCGATGCCGCGGCGAACGGCCGTTACGAACTTGTCCATGATGAACGCGAAGCGTTCGAACCGGACGGCCTCCTTCATCAGCATGGTGGACTCTCGGATGTCGGCGGCCATGACGAACATCTGCAACGGCTCGCCGTCGATGATCGCGTCGAGCAGGTCGTCGCGTCGAAAGCGCTTCTCCCAGTCGGGGGGCGCGTGCGCCTTAAGGAGTTCCCCGATCCCGGCTCGCTCAAGGTCGCGTTCGGCTACGGGTTCCTCGCTCAAAACCGGAACGTCCTCCTCGTGCAGGTGTGAACCCTAGCTGAAGACCTTCTCCAGCCAGACGCCCCATGCCTCCTCGGCTTCCTTCTGGTCGAGTGCATCGTCGAAGACGTGGTGGCCGACTCCAGTGATGCCGCCGAACGCGGCGATGTGCATGAACCGGTAGATGCCGTCGTCGGTGCGCACGCCGAGGAAGTCGCGCGACAGCCAGTCGACGACGCCGTCGAGAACCGGGAGTCCCTCGGGCGTCAGGCGCACGCGATCGCCGAGCGAGGGTGTGCTCTGCAGCCCCAGGGCGCGGTGGAGGGTGGTCCAGGCATGGTCACGGTCGGGCACTGCCGGACCGAACGCCTCGACGGGCGTCGCCGTGCGGCCGCGGAAGTACGTGAGGTACACGCGGAGCTTGTCGAAGTACATCGGGTCGCCCTCGGAAAGGCCCTCGTACTCGCTCTCCCAGTTCTCGCCGAGGAAGCCGCTGTGCACCCAGCGGACGACGGTGCTGCCCTTCCCGCGCCCCTCGACGATGTACTCGAACGCGTGGAGCGCGCCGTCCGGACCTTCAGGGGTGCGGTAGGCGAGCCGATTCGGCGGCTCCCAGGCCTGGACCGTCCCCTCCTCCGTTCCGCCTCGCATGATCGTGCGAACGGTGCCGCCCTCCCGCGGCTCGATCTCGTTGCGACCCATGAACCAGGCGTCGACGCCTGGACCGGTGGCGATCGCGTCCCACACCTCTTCTGGGGTGGCATCGACCTGGAACTCATTGGTGAGCTCGAACGGATGGGCCATCTCTGGGCTCCTTTCGGTCGGTGCCGGGTTCATCTCGTCGGAATTCGGGGTCTATCGCGGTTCCACCTCGACCTGCAGGGATTCGCCGCCGGCGACGGAGATCCGGGCCAGGCCGACCTCACGGCCGTCGACCGTGGCCCCGACATCGGACGGAACGGCGCGGAGCTCGGTGATGCCCTCGGCGACCTGGACGTGGATCCGCCCCGGCTGCGGATAGGCCTCGGGGCGCAACCCTCCGTAGTAGAAAGCGAGGATATCGGCGGCCGACAGGCCCCGCCGCGCCTTGCCGTACGCGCCCCACTGCACCATCCCAGCGCCGTGGCCCCAGCCGCGCCCCGAGATGATCAACGCGCCGCGCTCGGAGGACGCGCTCAGCCATCGAGACGGGATCGTCGTCGGAAGGGGCGAGCCGAACCTGCTCGGCGGCGGATAGTTGGCGGGTTCCAGGCACGGCGCCCACGCGTTGATCCCCTCGCGGAACGTGCTGGACTCGATCGACCGCGTCCGGGCGTGGCTCGAGACGACGAACCTGCCGTCACGGAACCGCACGTCCGTGACCGGACGTGACCGGGGCCAATCGCCCGCAGCCGCAAGGAACGTCGCGACATCGTCGAAGGGCAGGCGAACGCGCCACCTCGACGTCGGCGAGGCACCGTCGTCGTTCTCGACGACCGGGCGGAGATAGGGGAGCGGCGAGCTGCCGAACACGTCCTCGTTGCCGTACGTCTGTCCGTTCGAGGTTGAGAAGTACACCGTCGTGGCCGGTCGTCCCTCGAAGAGCAGGACTAGACCGGCGGTCTGGCGAACGGCTCGGTACCAGCGCCGAACGTTCGGCTCGAACGGAACGGGGATGCCTCGGTACACCTGACAGGCGGTCGTCGCACAGATCGGTGTGTCGAGCGTCTCACCCTCTTGCCCGCTCCACCCGGTCGTCGCCAATGCGTAGCTCCGCGCCGCGATGGCCTGCGCCTTGAGTGCCTCGCCCGGCCAGGACGGCGGTACCTCGGCGATGCCCTGGAGGTACTCCTGGAACGGCAGCGTGACGACCAGCCTCAGCGTTCCGTCGTCGGATCGACGCACCAGGAGCGTGCCGGGATAGCGAGCGAGCAATCGCCTCGGTTCGGGATCGATGCACGGAGAGGCGACGTGGGGGTATCCGCCTCGGAGGAGCAGCGAACCGCCCCCGGGCGCCGCGATTCGAACGGAATCTGGGTCCATCGGGGCGCGCGCGTTCGGCGACGGCGAGCCCGACGAGTCGACAGACGCTGAGGGCTGGCTCGCGCTCGACGTCGAACCCGGTGTTCGCCTCGTCCGATCCGCCGGACCGGGTTGGCCACACGCCGCGAGCACGAGGATCGCCAGGGTGGCGGCGACGAGCGGGCGCTTCCGCACGACCACGGTGCCCACGCTACCAACGAGGCTCTCGGGCAGGACTGGAACCCCTGGAACCCCCGACGGGCTCGTGGCCGCGAAAAACGCGTTACGGTTGCGAAACGACCCTTTCGAAAGTATCCTTTCGAACATGGCGCCCGAACCGAGCACACTCCGGCTCACCGAGCCGGCCCAGATGCGGGCGCTCGCCCATCCGCTGCGCCTGCGCCTGCTGGGTCTCCTGCGGGCCGACGGCCCGGCGACGGCCACGGCGCTGGCTGAACGACTCGGCGTGTCCCCGGCGCTTGCCAGCTACCACCTTCGTCAGCTCTCCGATCGGGGATTCATCGAAGAGGCCCCCGATCTTGCCCGAGACGGCAAGGAACGGTGGTGGCGCTCGTCCCACGAGCGGACGAGCTGGTCGACGGTCGAGTTCCTCGACTCCCCGGAGCGCGTCGCCGCCGAGCAGGCCTTCGGCCGCGAGATCGTCCGAGCGCAGGCGAACCACGCGATGGAGTGGGTCACCAGCACCCACACGTGGCCCGCCGAATGGGTGGACGCCGCCGACATGAGCGACTGGATCCTCGAGCTCACGCCCAAGGAGCTGCGCGAGCTTCGCGATGAGCTGCACGAGGTGATCGCGCGCCGCCGCGCCGGGCGCCATCCGGGTTCGGAACGCGTCGCCGCCGTCGTCCACCTGTACCCACGGCGCCGGGGGACGAATTGAAGGCGCGCGGACGCGCGCCGCTTCTCGCCCTGTTCGCGGCCAACGCCGTCTCGCTAACGGGAAACGTCGCCGCGCTGGTCGCCATCCCGTGGTTCGTGCTCCAGACGACCGGAAGCGCAACGAAGACGGGCATCACGGCGTTTGCCGGACTGCTCCCGGTCGTCCTCTCGGGTCTGTTCGGCGGGGCGCTCGTCGACCGTCTCGGCTACCGCCGGACGAGCATCGTCGCGGACCTCGCGAGCTCGGTGGCCGTGGCCGCAATCCCGCTGCTGCACTCGACGGTGGGGCTCGAGTTCTGGCAGCTCGTCGTGCTGGTGTTCCTGGGTGGCCTGCTCGACGCGCCCGGCGGAACGGCTCGCGCGGCGTTGTTGCCCGACGTCGCCGCGAGCGCCGGATGGAGCTTCGAGCGGGCAACCGGGTCGACCGCGGTTGTCGAACGGTTCGCTCGCCTCGCCGGCGCGCCCCTCGCCGGCGTTCTCATCGCGGCGACCGGAGCGACGAACGTCCTATGGATCGACGCCGCTTCGTTCCTCGTGTCGGCGGCGCTCGTCGCGGTGGGCGTTCCCCGACCGGCCGTCGTACGCGAGCCGAGGAAGACGTCGTACCGCCGAGAGCTCCGCGAGGGCTACGCGTTCCTGCGTGCCGACCGCACCCTCGCCGTGCTGGTCTTCATCGTGAGCCTGACGAACCTGTTCGACGCCGTGGCCATGATCGCGCTCCCGGTCCTCGCTCACGACATCTACGAGAGCGCGCTCAGCCTCGGACTCATGACGGCGGCGGGCGGCGCGGGCTCGGTGCTCGGCGCGCTGGCGTTCGCGGCGGTCGGGCACCGGTTGTCGCGCCGAGCCGTGTTCACGTGGGGGTTCATCTTGGTCACCCTGTCGTTCCCCGTCGCCGCGTTCTTCCCGCCGCTGGCGGTGTTGCTCGTCGCGAAGACGATCTCGGGCCTCGCTTCTGGGCCGCTGAACCCGGTGATCGACACGGTGTTCATGGAGCGCGTGCCGGCCTGGATGCGGGGTCGCGTGTTCGGCGTGACGCAGGCCGCCGCGTGGGTGGCGATCCCACTCGGGGTTCTGGTCGCGGGCGCCGTGATCGAGGCCATCGGTCTTCGCGCGACCCTCCTTTTCAGCGGCGCCGCATATCTCACGATCACCGTCGGAGCACGGTTCAGCACCGCCCTCCGTGACCTCGACCGCCGGCCGGAACTGGTCTCGACGGAGGCCGCGTAGACTCGGCGGTCATGGCCGAACCCCAAGCCGCACGCCGCGTCGTCGTCGAACGCGGCGGCCCGTACCGCGTCGAGGGCGACATCCGGCTGCTCAGAACCGCGATCGTGACGACCGAGCACGGCGAGCCGATCGCGTGGGACGAAGGTCCAGACTTCGATACTCCGGACACGTATGAGCTCTGCCGGTGCGGCATGTCGGAGACGAAGCCGTTCTGCGATCACGTGTGCGAACGCCTGGGGTTCGATGGAACGGAGGTCGCCGACAGGGGACCGATCGCGCGACGCCGCGAGCCGTGGCAGGGGAAGGGCGTCGTGCTCTACGACGACCGCACGATCTGCACGCACGCGGGGTTCTGCACGAACCTGCGCACCACGGTATGGACGCTCGCCGGCGAGGCGGACGATCCCGATGCGCGGGGGGAGTTCGTGGCGATGGTTCATCAGTGTCCGTCGGGACGGCTCGCGTTCGCGACGGACGACGACCCCGACACGCTGGTCGAGCCGGAGCTCGAGCCGTCGATCGGCGTGGAGCCGAACGCGTCGTACTGGCTCCGGGGCGGCATCCCAGTCGTCTCGGAGGACGGAACGCCGTACGAGGTGCGGAACCGACAGACGCTCTGCCGGTGCGGAAACTCGGCCAACAAGCCGTTCTGCGACGGCCGGCACAAGCGTACCGGGTTCATCGATCCAGCCGTTCCGAGCTGAAGGGGTTGTCGGCGCCCGTCGGGCTCCACCGGGCGAGGCGGGCCTAGGGGACTAGGTCACCTCGGTTCGCGCGAGGTCTCGTTCGAGATCCTCGACCCCGTAGCCCTCCTTGCGTACCCGAAGGCTGAAGTAGATCAGGATGCCGACGAGGACCGAGTACGGCGTCGTGAGGACCGTGGCGATCGACTGTCCGATCGCCTGCCCGGCGAGGTTGTCGGGGAACACCGCCGTCAAAAGGCCGCTGAAGAGTCCGGTGAGCAGACCCGAGACGATGATCGCGCCGAACACCGGCCAGCTGTAGCCCGTTACCAGACTCCACGACCGCTTGAGCGCTTCCCGTCCCCGCCGGTCCTCGATGACGACCGCGGGCATCGACACCCACAGCCGCGTGAGCACGATGAACCCCGGGATGATGAGCAAGATGAAGCCGGCGGCGACCGCGAGGACGACGAGTACAGCGACGAGTAGGATCGAGCCGAGTCGAGCGAAGCCGTAGCGGTACGTCTCGGCGATCGTCAGGTCCCGGGCGAGAAACGTCCCGGCGGCCGCTCTCGTCACCGCGCCCGTCAGGACCAGGAAGGCGAGCGTGAACACCACGGCCACGACGATTCCGCCGGCGACGGCCGACCCAACCTCGCCGGTGACCTGAACTGTTCCGTCCGGAAGCTCCTGGACTTGGACGTCGTCGATGAACGCGTCGACCAGCGCGACCTGCAGGATCGTGAGGGGGACGACGACCACGGCGACGATCGCGATGAGGTTCTGCCAGTGGCGCCGGTAGATCTCGAACGCGTCGACGAGGATCTCGCCGACTCCGCGGGCCCGAAGGAGCCGCGGGCTTCCCGGTGGTTCCGGCAGGCGGGGGTCCATCTAGCTACGAAAGATAGCCCTCGACGGTCGTCTCGTCTCGCACGTTCGCATCGTTCGGATCGAGGCCGGCTGCTCTCCGCGCTCGACGCTGCCTGAGCAGGTCGTAGCACTGGTCTAGCTGGACCTGGATGCCCTTCAGGCGCTCCCGGTCCGCCGTCGACACGTCGCCTTCGGCTTCCTTCTCGAATAGCTCGTGCTCTTCGTGCGCGAGCGCCTCGATGCGAGAGATCACGTTCTCGTCTTCCATCTCGAACCCCCTCGAGGAAAGTGGATCACAGCTCCATCGCCGGCGCGAGCCCGTCGCGCTCGGCCATCACCTCGCGCGCCGCGGCTCTCCCCGGAATGAAGCGATTCGCCACGACGGCCGCGGTCAACAGCACGAGTCCACCGATGACGAGCGAGATCCGGAACCCGCTCATGAACGAGGTACGGAACGCGTCGATCACGCGGGCCTGTTGATCGGACGGCAGCGTGGCTAGCAGCGCGGGGTCGATGTTGCCGTGACCGGCGGCGTCGGCGACGGCGGCCTGCTGCTGCGGCGACAGGCCCAGCGGCGTCAGCGCCGGCTCGATTACGTGCCGCAGCCTCGTCGTGAGCACCGTGCCGAGCAGGGCGATGCCGAAAACCCCGCCGACCTCGCGCGACGTGTTCGTCATGGCCGAGCCGAGCCCGGCGCGTTCCGAACCAACCGCGTTCATCACCGCGGCCGTCATCGGCGCCATGGTCGCGCCGATGCCGTGACCCATGACGGCGAAGACCGGCAGCATCAACAGGTACGGAGTATCGAGCGACAGACGTGACAACACGAGAAGGCCGCCGCCCGCCAAGGTCAGCCCGTACGTCATCGGGATGCGCGAGCCGTGCTTCTGCGCGTAGCGCCCGGCGTTCGGCGCCGTGACGATGACCGCCAGCGTCAATGGAAGGAAGCGCACGCCGGCCTCCAACGCCGTGTACCCCCGGATCGTCTGCATGTACAAGCTCATGAAGAAGAACGTCGCGAACATCCCGAGCGACACGCTGAACGCGACGGTGTTTCCGGCGGAGAAGGCCGGGATGCGGAACAAACGAAGCGGCATCATCGGGTGAGGGCTTCGTCGCTCCCACGCCAGGAACGCGACGAGCAAAATCGCGAACGCGACCAGCGAGCCGACGATCAACGGGTCGCTCCAGCCGCGCTCGTTCGATTCGATGAGCCCGTATGTCACGAGGAACAAGGCCGAGGTTCCGAGCAGGAGGCCAGGCGCGTCGAGGCGTCGCAGCTCCGGTGAGGTGGACTCGCGCACGGTTCGCGTCGCCACGAGGAAGGCGATCACACCGATCGGGACGTTCAGGAAGAACACCGACTCCCAGCCCAGGCGTTCGACCATCAGACCCCCCACGGTCGGACCAAGTGCCAGGGCAAGCCCGGACACGCCGGCCCACAGGCCGATCGCGCGGGCGCGCTCGTGCGGCGGAAACGTGACCGTGATGATCGACAGCGTTCCCGGGAGCAGCAGTGCCGCGCCGACACCTTGGATCGCCCTGGCGGCGATCAGCTGGGCGGTGTCCTGCGACAGTCCGCACGCGAGCGAAGCGGCGGTGAACACCACCAGCCCGGTGAGGAAGGTCTTCTTGCGCCCGTAGCGGTCGCCCACGATGCCGCCGGTCAGAAGGAACGACGCCAACGCGAGGACGTAGCCGTCGACGATCCACTGGAGCTCGCTGACCCCGGCGTCGAGCTCGCGGCTGATCGTCGGCAGCGCCACGTTGACGACGGTGTTGTCGAGCATCGCCATCGCCAGGGCGAAACACATGGTGAGAAGAACGAGAACCTTCTCCCGCGCGTTCTCGCCCTCGAAACCGAGCAATGACATCGTGCCAGCTCCTCTTCGGCACCGGGGACTCTAACGACCCAACGTCACAACCCCGGGGCCGTCGGAGATGTTCCGCGAGGTTGGGCGGCTATGCGGCGATCGCGTCGTGCGCGGTGACCGCTAGATCCTGCGTGCCGTTCTGCGACGCTCCCGAGAGGTCCACAAGGATCCAGAACACCTGGCTTTCCTCCCACAGGCACACGTTCGACGGCGGGGCCGCATCCACCTGCGCGCACAGGTAGGCCACACCGCCGACGAGCTCGGAGGTCCGCCCCGTCTCGTCGAGGGAACCTGCCGGCAAGCCCTGATTGAAGCCCGCGGCGAAGGCGTTCCATGCTTCGTCGGCCGTATCGACCGACGGATCTTCGACCCATACGAGCGCGACGGTCGGGAACGCGTCCGTCCCGTACAGCCCCATGTCCCCGTGGATGCCCAGCCCTTCGACCTCGCGATGGAACTCGTCGAGCACTTCGTCGATCTCGGGACCGCGCGCCTGTGGGAGGCCGCCGAACCCCTCCGGCAGCTCGACGGCCGGAATCCGGTTCAGGAACAGCGTGACGCCGGCGACGAGGAGCGCGGTGGCCACGATCACGGCGATGACGGAGCCGGCGTTCCACCCGGAGGTCTCGATGGCCGGTACGTCATCCGGAGGACGTGGGAGCGCTACGCCTGGGAGACCGGCAGGGGCGTTGCCTGGTGCCGTCGGTGCCTGCATGAACGCTCCTTCTCCCGAGGACGTATCGGCACCGGTTGGGGACACCTGAACGCCGCGATGGGCGCGAAGGTGCGTGCTCGAGAGAGGGCCTGGCGTTTGACCGAGCCGTTCGGCGCCGTTAGGTGCGGCGGTACATACGAACGCCTACCGGCACGGCGATGGCCAGGATGACGGCGATCCAGGCGAGCGACTGCCAAGCGAGCGCGCCGAGATCGGGGATGCTCTGGAACAGGGGGCTCCGGCTGTCGGTGAACGGGTCGCCGAGCGTCAGGGACCGCACGGTGTCGACCCAGATCGTCATGGGGTTGTTGCGCGCGATCGGCTGGATCCAGCCCGGCATCGAGTCGACCGGAACGAACGCCGAGCTGACGAAGATGACGGGGAACACGATCGTGAACGTCGCGGCCTGAACCGCCTCGACGCTCTTCAACGCGAGGCCGGCGAACGCCGCCACCCAGGTGAACGTGTACCCGACGGCCACGATCAACACGAACGCGAGTACCGCCTCGGTGATCCCTTCGTGGAGCCGATACCCGATCAGGACGCCGACGATGACCATGAGCACGATCTGGAACACGACCGACACGGTGTCGGCAGCGGTGCGTCCGGCGAGAACGGCCGAACGCGCCATCGGCAGCGACTTGAACCGCTCGATGAGCCCCTTCTGCAGGTCGTCGGCGAGCCCGACGCCCGTCTGGAGCGCCGCGAAGATCGACGTCTGGACGATGATCCCCGGAATCAGGAAGTCCACGTACGTTACGTTCGGCGGCAGGATCATCTCGAACGCGCCGCCGAACACGTAGACGAACAGCAGCACGAACATCACCGGCTGGATTGTCGAGAACACCAGCAGGTCCGGCTTGCGGATGTAGGTGAGCAGGTTCCGCTTGGTGAGCACCCACCAGTCCGACAGTGCGAGGCGGGTCCGACTCCGTGCGACCTGCGTCGTCGTTGTCGTCGCGGCGCTCATCGCCCCTTCCTCCCTCGCTGTTGTTCCTCGCCCGGTCCTGTCCCACCGCCGTCCTCGGCCGCGTGGCCGGTCAACGACAGGAACACGTCGTCGAGCGACGGGCGACGAAGCGCGACGTCGGCGAGCGCGATCTTCTCGGCGTCCAGCCGTCGGATGGCCTCGGTCAGGATCCCCGTCCCGTTGTCGCCGACGGGGAGGGTGATCTCGCCGCGCTCGTTGTCGGCGTTGCCGCCGCCGGGCCCGAGTCCGAGGACGGCCCCAGCGGCGGCTCCGATCTGCGTCCGGTCGGCGACACGTATGGCCAGGACCTCCCCGCCGACACGCGTCTTCAGATCGTCGGCTGTCCCCTCGGCGATCACGAGCCCTTGGTCGATCACGGCGATCGAGTCGGCCAGGCGGTCCGCTTCCTCCATGTACTGCGTGGTCAACAGCAGCGTCGTCCCGTCGCGAACGAGCTCACGGATGATGTCCCACATCTCGAGCCGGCTCCGCGGATCGAGTCCCGTCGTCGGTTCGTCCAGGAACAGGACCTGTGGCCGGCCGACGAGGCTGGCGCCGAGGTCCAGGCGCCGTCGCATTCCGCCGGAGTACGTCTTGGCGACCCGGTGAGCGGCGTCGGTGAGCTCGAATCGCTCGAGCACGGCCTCGCCGCGTCGAGTCGCCTCCTCCGCCGTGAGGTGGTAGAGCCGGCCGACCATCTCCAGGTTCTCTTGACCGGTCAGGTTCTCGTCGATGGCCGCGTACTGCCCGGCGAGCCCGATGACGTGACGCAGTGGCTCGGCGTCTCGAACGACGTCATACCCCGCGACGGTGGCCTGCCCGTCGTCCGGTTGCAGCAACGTCGTGAGGATCCGAATCATCGTGGTCTTGCCGGCGCCGTTCGGCCCGAGCAGACCGAACACCGACCCGGGGAAAACCTTCAGGTCGACCCCCCGGAGCGCTTCAACGTTGCCGAAACGCTTGGTGATCCCCTCGACGTGGATGGTCGCGTCCACGAGCGACGCATCCTACAGCCCATGTGTGAACGGGACGACCGCAGCGCACCTTTGGATGGTCCGACTACTGGACGCGCAGAAGGGCCGGATGCAGCTCGACCGCGCCGGGCCCGTACCGCTCGTCGAGCGCCTCGCGAACGTCCTCGTCCGCAACGACGACGCCGATCTCGACCTCGTTCGCCGTTACGTCGATCGACGACCACGTCTTCTCGATACCGAGCTGGTCGGCGACCTCGGACGCGATCTCGGCTTGGATCCGTTCGAGCTCCTTCATCGTTCGGTTGTGGCGAGTCACGCAGAGCGGGCCGCCCCAGATCTGGCGAAGCTCCGATTCGTGTCGTACGAGGTCACCGGTGAACGCGGCCACCAGGAGGACGTCGTTCGGTGCGACCGCTCCCTCGTCCACCATCTCCGGCGGGACCAGGTAGTCGACCCAGATACCCGCCGAGTCGCCCTCGCGCTCGGCCGCGCGCATCACCATCTGGAGATGCTCTTCCGTCGCGCGTGAGGGGTTCGTCGCGATCCAGCCGCCCTCCGGTTCGGGGCACGGCGCCGCGAACGGATCTCCGTCGTCGGGCGGTGGCTGTCGGTACGGACCGGCGTTCGTCACCATGAACTCCGAGCCGTCGTACCGGCCGACGACATGGAACTGACCCCACGTCGTTCCCGACGCCGACTCCTCACCTGTGACCATGCCCCAGTTCCAGTTGGAGATGGGGATGCCGCTGCACTGTGGCGGATAGGAGTCGGCGACTGCGCCGACGCACAGCTCGGCGCCGTGCTCGGAGCTCTGCAGGACGACCGCGTCGCTTTCGTAGAGCGTCGTTTCGTACTCGCCGATCGGAGGCGGCGGGTCGTCCCCGGGTCCGAGCGCCGCCCAAACGAGCGCGCCGGCGCCGCCGAACACCACGAAGGCGACGATCGCCGCGACGAGCCGCTGTCTGGACCTCGGCATCCCGCTATCAGCCCCCTTCGTTCAGGGGATGGTTCCCAGGGCGGTACCGCACGGGTTGCAGTAGGCCATCTTTCACCATCGTCTTCTCATCTCCGACCTTGAGCCCGAGCGTCGAGGCCGCTAGGCGGTCGGTGAACCGCTCACACGGGCGCGAGGTACGGCTGGGTGCGTCCCAGAGGAACCGACCTACCATCGGTGTAATGCCGCTTACACTTGGAATAGGCACGGTGGCCGGTCCGTTTGGAACTGCAGATGCAACGGGCAGCCGACGGCTGTCGGTTCCACGAGATAGGAGCGAGACGAGAGATGGCTCAGCTCGACACCCAGATCCTGCCCCTCCTGCCGCTCACCACCGGCGTGGTGCTGCCCGGCATGGTCATCACCCTCACCGTCGAGTCCGACGACGCACGCCGGGCGATCGCGGCCGCCGACGCGACCCGCGGCGAGATCCTGCTGGTCCCCAAGGTCGGCCAGCGCTTCGCGCAGGTCGGGACGGTGGCCAAGGTCGAGGACGTCGGGCGCCTCCAGAACGGGATGGAAGCGCTCGTGATCCGCGGAATGCATCGGGCCGTCATCAGCCGTGGGGTTCCGGGTACCGGCGACGCCGTCTGGGTCGAGGTCGACCCGCGGCCGGACGAGGTCGCCTCGCCCCGAGCGCACGAGCTGGCACGTGAGTACCGCGCGACGCTCGAGAGCATCGTGGAGGCGCGCGGCGTGCCTCAGGTCGCCGAGTTCCTTCGGGGTATCTCCGATCCCGGTCAGATCGCCGACACCGCCGGCTATTCGCCGGACCTGTCGTTCGAGCAGAAGGTCGACGTTCTCGAGACGCTGGACGTCGAGCGGCGCCTGGAGACGGTGCTGGAGTGGGCGAAGGACGTTCTGGCCGAGCTCGACCTGAAGGACAAGATTCGCACGGACGTCCGCGAGGGCCTCGAGAAGAACCAGCGGGAGTTCATCCTCCGTCAGCAGATGGACGCGATCCGCAAGGAGCTGGGCGAGGACTCCGAGGAGAACGTCGCCGAGGAGTACCGCAGGAAGATCGCCGAGGCGAACATGCCCGACGGCGCGCGGAAGGAAGCCGAGCGGGAGCTCGGCCGGCTCGAGCGCACCTCCGAGCAGTCGCCCGAGTACGGCTGGATCCGCACGTACCTGGATTGGATGACCGAGATTCCGTGGGGCGTGCGAACCGAGGACAACCTCGACATCGGTGATGCCCGACGCATCCTCGACGAGGACCACAAGGGCCTCGACGACGTGAAGGACCGCATCGTCGAGTACCTCGCCGTGCGCAAGCTGCGTGAGGAGCGCGGGCTCGGCCCGGCGTCGGGGCGGGGCTCGGGCGCGATCCTCACGCTCGTCGGACCACCGGGCGTGGGAAAGACCTCACTCGGCGAGTCGGTTGCCCGAGCGCTCGGTCGCAAGTTCGTCCGCATCTCGCTCGGCGGCATCCACGATGAGGCGGAGATCCGCGGCCACCGGCGGACGTACGTCGGTGCGCTGCCCGGCCGCATCGTGCGCGCGCTGAAGGAAGCCGGTACCAAGAACCCGGTGATGATGCTGGACGAGGTCGACAAGGTCGGCGCCGACTGGCGCGGCGATCCCTCGAGCGCGCTGCTCGAGGTGCTCGATCCCGCGCAGAACCACACCTTCCGCGACCACTACCTGGAGGTCGATCTCGACCTTTCGGAGGTGCTGTTCATCTCCACGGCGAACGTCGCCGAGACGATCCCCGGGCCGCTGCTCGACCGGATGGAGGTCATCCGGCTCGACGGCTACACGGAGGACGAGAAGGTCGCCATCGCCCGATACCACCTGCTCGGCCGACAGCTCGAACGCAATGGGCTGAACGAGGACGAGGTCACGGTCACGGACGGAGCGATCCGTCAGGTCGTCGGCGACTACACGCGCGAGGCCGGAGTGCGCAACCTGGAGCGCGAGCTCGGCAAGGTCCTGAGGAAGGTGGCCACCAAGCTGGCCCGGGGAGACGCTCACGCGCCGGTGAACGTCGACGTGATCGACGTCCGAGATTACCTCGGACGTCCGCGGTTCTTCTTCGAGGCCGCGGAGCGCACGAGCGTACCGGGCGTCGCGACGGGTCTCGCCGTAACCGGCACCGGCGGCGACGTGCTGTTCATCGAGGCAACGCGCATGGAGGGCGAAGGCCCCGACGCGCTGATGCTGACGGGACAGCTTGGCGACGTCATGAAGGAGTCCGCTCAGATAGCGCTCAGCTACGTGCGATCGCACGCTGAGGAGCTCGGCGTGCCGGCGTCGTCGCTCGGGGGGCGATTCCACGTTCACGTGCCGGCGGGCGCCGTGCCGAAGGACGGACCGAGTGCAGGCGTGACAATGGTGACTGCGCTCGCGTCGCTGCTGTCGCAGACGTCGGTGAAGAGCACCGTCGGTATGACTGGTGAGGTCACGCTGCAGGGGCGAGTGTTGCCGATCGGCGGGCTCAAGCAGAAGGTGCTCGCGGCGCACCGCGCCGGACTGAAGGAGGTCATCCTCCCCAAGCGGAACGAGGGCGACCTGGACGACGTCCCCGAGCAGGTTCGCGAGGAGATCGCGTTCCATCCGGTGGAGACGATCGACGAGGTGTTGGCGATCGCGCTCGAACGCGGGGAGGTGTCGGAGGTCGACATGCCGAGGCCGCCCGAGACCGAACCGTTCGTCGCGGCGTAGCGTCGGGACTCTCCGAAGAGCGGATCGTCGGCGTCTCCAGCCGGTTACGGCGATACCATCCGCGGATGCAGCGCACGGGCCCGTACGCGGACGCGAGTCCGTTCCCGCCCATCGCGCAGTACGGCTTCCTCTCGGATCGTCACGTCCAGGCGCTCATCGCGCCGAGCGGGAACGTCGAATGGCTCTGTTTACCGAGACCCGACTCGCCGTCGGTGTTCGCGGCGATGCTCGATCGATCGGCCGGACACTTCCGCGTCGGCCCGCGCGACGTCACCGTTCCGGCAGGCCGGCGGTACGTGCCGGGAACGCTCGTGCTCGAGACGACGTGGCAGACCCACTCGGGGTGGATCATCGTCCGCGACGCGCTGCTGATCGGCCCGTGGTACGACGACACCCAACGGGCGGTCGACTACCAGCGTCCGCCCGACGATTACGAGGCCGAGCACTGCCTGCTCCGCACGATCCGGTGCGTGAACGGTCACGTCGAGCTGGTGATGGACTGCGAGCCCGCGCCGGACTACGCGCGATCGACCGTCGCGTGGGAGTACCTCGGGGAGGGATATTCGGCTGCCGAGGCGCGCACACCTGACGGCGATCTGATGCTTCGACTCACGTCGGATCTCCGCATGGGGTTCGAGGGACGCCGCGCGTATGCGAGCACGACGCTCCGCGAGGGCGACGAGCGCTTCGTCGCGCTCTCGTGGTCCGCGCACCAACCTCCGACGAGCTATCAGGACGCCGCCGACCGGGTGTGGCGAACGCAGGAGTTCTGGCGCGAATGGCTCAACCACGGCGAGTTCCCCGATCACCCGTTGCGGATCTACCTCCAGCGCAGCGCGTTGACCCTGAAGGGGCTGACGTACGCGCCGACCGGCGCCCTCGTCGCGGCGGCGACGACGTCGTTACCCGAGACGCCGGGCGGAGAGCGCAATTGGGACTACCGGTACAGCTGGATCCGAGACTCGGCGTTCGCGCTGTGGGGGCTGTACTCGACCGGATTCGATTCCGAGGCCGATGCGTTCTTCGAGTTCGTCGCCGACAGGACCGACAATGGTCAGGACCTGCAGGTGATGTACGGCGTCGGCGGCGAACGCGAACTGACGGAGCACACGCTCGACCACCTGTCGGGATATGAAGGCGCGACGCCCGTGCGGATCGGCAACGACGCATGGAACCAAAGGCAGAACGACGTCTGGGGCGTATTCCTCGACTCGGTGTATCTCCACACGAAGTCTCGGAACCGCATCAGTGAACGCGCTTGGCCACTCGTCATGGCGCAGGTCGACGCCGCGATCGTGCACTGGCGTGAACCGGACCGCGGTATCTGGGAGGTGCGGGGAGAGCCGAAGCACTTCACTTCCTCGAAGATGTACTGCTGGGTGGCGCTCGACCGAGGCGCGCGCCTCGCCCGTCGTCGCGGCGAGGAGGCGTTGACGGACAAGTGGCAGGCGGTCGCCGACGAGATCCACGCCGATGTCCTCGCCCACGGCCTCGACGATCGAGGCGTGTTCACTCAGCACTACGGAGGCACCGCCCTCGACGCATCGCTGTTGCTGCTGCCCCTCGTCAGGTTCCTACCGGCGGATGACGAACGGATCCGCGCGACGGTCTTGGCGATCGCGGATGAGCTGACCGTCGACGGGCTCGTGCTCCGCTACCGGGTGGAGGAGACCGACGACGGGCTTTCGGGCGAGGAGGGAACGTTCGCGATCTGCTCGTTCTGGTTGGTCTCGGCGCTCGCGGAGATCGGAGAGATCCCCCGCGCTCGAGAGCTCTGCGAGAAGCTGCTTTCGTTCGCGAGCCCGCTCGGGCTGTACGCCGAGGAGATCGACCCGCGTACGGGGCGTCATCTCGGGAACTTCCCCCAGGCGTTCACACACCTCGCGCAGGTGAACGCGCTCATGCACCTGATCCACGCCGAGCAGAACGCCGCGCCCGGGTTCTCCATGCCCCGCCAGATCGTGCCCTGATGCGGGCGCTCGTCGCGGCGTCCGGCGGCGTCCAGATTCGCGAGGTCGACGAACCTGCACCGGCAGCGGATCACGCCCTCGTGGAGGTGCAAGCGGTCTCCCTGAACCGGGGCGAGTGCGTCGCGCTCGGAAGCGCTGAGGAGGGCTGGCGGCCGGGATGGGACCTTGCCGGCGTCGTCGTCCGGCCGGCCGCGGATGCGAGAGGTCCTTCCGAAGGAGCGCGCGTGGTCGGCTGGGCGAACGGCGGAGCGTGGGCCGAACGCGTCGCGGTCCGTGCCGATCATCTGGCCGAGATCCCGGACTCCCTGTCGTTCCAGACCGCGTCGACGTTGCCGGTCGCCGGGCTCACGGCGGTGGGTGTGCTGTCGCCGATCGGATCCTTGCTCGGGCGGCGCGTCGCCATCACCGGTGCCGCGGGGGGCGTCGGACGATTCGCCGTGCAGCTGGCCGAGATGGCCGGCGCAACCGTGACCGCCATCGTCGGGCGCCCCGAACGCGGGGTTGGCCTTCGGGAGCTCGGTGCCGATGAGATCGTCGTGGGTCTCGAGAGCGAGGGTCCAGAGTTCGACCTGATCGCCGATTCGGTGGGGGGAGATTCGCTGTCCGCGGCGGTCTCGCGCGTGGGCCCCGACGGCATCATCGTCTCGTTCGGAAACTCTTCGAACGAGCCGGCGCGCTTCGACCCGCGGACCTTCTACCGGAAGGGGTCGGCGCGCATGCTCGGCTACTTCGTCGTGTACGAGCTGCTTCGGGGCCGCATCGGAACGGCACGTCTCGCCGCCCTCTCCGCGCTCGTCGCCGAAGGACGGCTCGTCTCGTCGATCGACCTCGAGGTGCCGTGGACCAACGCGGCGTCGGCGATCGATGCCCTGATGCAGCGCCGGGTGAACGGCAAGGCCGTCCTCGTGATCTCCGGAGCGTAGTGCTGCTCGAGCTCGTGGGTCTGTCGCGTCGCTTCGGAGACGTCATCGCCCTCGACGACGTGTCGTTCTCGGTCCCCGAGGGCGAGATCGTCGGTTTCGTCGGCCCCAACGGTGCCGGCAAGACCACCGCGATGCGGATCGTCCTCGGAGTCCTTTCTCCCGATCGGGGCGAGGTGCGATGGCGCGGACGAACCGTCGACTTCCAGACGCGCCGCCGGTTCGGCTATATGCCGGAAGAGCGCGGCCTGTACCCGAAGATGAGGGTCCTCGATCAGCTCGTCTACCTTGCGCGGCTCCATGGTCTCGACCGCGACACGGCGCGGCGGCAGGGCGAGCGAACCGCCGAGCTCCTCGGCGTTGCCGAACGCGCGCGCGACCGAACCGAGACGTTGTCGCTGGGGAACCAGCAGCGCGTTCAGCTCGCCGCCGCACTCGTTCACCGGCCGGACGCGCTCGTGCTCGACGAGCCGTTCGGCGGACTCGATCCCGTCGGCGTCGACGTGCTATCGGGGGTGCTTCGGGGGCAGGCGGAGAGCGGTGTTCCGGTGGTCTTCTCGAGCCACCAGCTCGAGCTCGTCGAGCGCTTGTGCGACTCGATCGTGCTGATCCATCGCGGTCGCGTGGTCGCCGCGGGTGGGATCGAGCAGCTCCGTGCGTCGGATTCCCGACGCCTGGTACGCATCGAGGTGGGCGCACCGAACGGGTCGTGGCTCGATCGTCTCCCGGGCGTTCGCGTCGTCGAGCGCGTTCCCGACGGCGGCGTGGTCGAGCTCGACGACGGGGTTCGCGAGGGCGATGTTCTCGACGGAGCACGCTCGGCCGGAGAGATCCGTCACTTCAGCGTGGTTCGCCGGACGCTATCGGAGATCTTCCGCGAGGTGGTCGGATCGTGAGCGCACCGACAGCGACCAAACGCGTGTGGGCGATCGTTGCGCGTCGGGAGTTCGTCGAACGTGGCCGGGACCGCGGCTTCCTGATCTCGACGGCGATCACGCTCATCGTCCTCGTCGGCGTGATCGTGGGAACGTCGGTGCTCGGCGGCGAGACGCGGTACAGGCTCGGTGCCGTGGATGATGCGCGCCAGGTCGCGGAGCGCAGCGTCCAGGCCGCGCAACTGCTGGATGTCGACGTCGAGCTCGTCACGGCGTCCGACGACGCGGCGGCTGTGGCGGCGGTGCGGGACGGTCGACTCGACGCGGCGGTGATCGGCGGTGCCGAGATCGTCGTTCGGTCGGAGCCGTCCGCCGAGCTCGTCGGCATCGTGCAGGCGGTATCGCAACGCATGCGCACCGAGGAGGCGTTGCGCGGAACCGGCCTCAGCGATGAGCAGATCCGCGCGGCGCTCGATCAGGCGCCAATGGAGATCCGCGCGCTCGAGCCGGTCGACGATCGCAGGCGCGAGAACTCGGCCGTGGCGTTCGTTGGAGTCCTCGCCCTGTACGGGCAGCTGTTCGCGTACGGTTATTGGGTAGCGGCCGGAGTGGTCGAGGAGAAGTCCTCCCGCGTGGTCGAGGTGCTCCTGGCGACGGTTCGTCCATCGCAGCTGTTGCGCGGGAAGATCCTCGGGATCGGCGTGCTGGGGTTGCTGCAGCTGCTCCTGATCGGGGTGGTCGGTCTCATCGCGGCCCAGACGGTCGGATCGCTGGACTTCCCCTCCGGCGCGATCGCGACGATCGGGATCGTCCTGGTGTGGTTCGTCTTCGGGTTCTTCTTCTACGCGGGCCTGTTCGCGGTGGCGGGCTCGATCGTTCCACGTCAGGAGGACCTTCAGAGCACGATGACGCCGCTGACGCTCCTCATCGTGGGTTCGTTCCTCATCGGCCTGAACGCCATCGGTAACCCGTCGTCGACGCTCGCGACGGTCGCGTCGCTTCTGCCGCCATCGGCGCCGCTCGTCATGCCGTCGCGCATCGTGCTCGGCGAAACAAGTCTGCTCGGCGCGCTCCTGTCGGTGGCGATCACGGTCGCCGCAACGGTTGCACTCGTTCCGCTCGCGACGAGGATCTACTCGGCCGCGGTGCTCCGGCCCGGCCGTGTGCGAATCCGCCAGGCGCTGCGGGCGAGTCGCGGGTAGCCACGCGATTTGCGCTCACGTCGGAACGGTGCTTGCCTCCCGCTGTCCTCACCCATAGGAGGGATTCATGTCGGTCCTCGTTCAGATGCGGGTTCGCGCTCCTGATGTCGAGCGCTTCAGGAAGGCATACGCGGAGTGGGAGCCGAGGTTGGGAGACTTCGGTGGGAAGTCCGTCGGCGTCTACCAGGCCGAGAGCGACCCGAACGAGGTGACGCTCCTCGAGGAGTGGGAGTCGCACGATCAGATGCACGAAGCGTCAGAGAAGTA
This sequence comes from Actinomycetota bacterium, assembly GCA_035640355.1. Lineage (NCBI taxonomy): Bacteria > Bacillati > Actinomycetota > Actinomycetota bacterium. The sequence goes on along the minus strand of DASQWI010000028.1, from coordinate 9,241 downwards.
CGGGGATCAGTTCAACGCGACGGCAGGCACCGAGGGTCTGGAGTGGGAAACGAGGATCTGGCACCGGCTTTGAGCCGGTAAGCGAGTCATCCGCGCGCCTTTACGCCACGAGTTCCGCGCACATCTCTGCGAACACGCGTGAGTGGGCGTCGACGTCGTCCTCCGTGGTCGCCGGCGACATCAGCGCCATGTTGTGGAACGGCGTGAGGAGGATCCCGCGGTTCAGCGCGTACAGATGCGTGAAACGCGCGAGCTCGTGGTCGTCGGCAGCCGCGGCCTCACCTCCGTTCCGAGGCGGGGTGGGCGTGAACCAGTACTCCGCGCGGCACCCGAGCCGCTGGACCTCCCACGGGAGGCGATACCGCTCGATCGCGTCCTTCACGCCGTCGGCCCATCGCTCGCCGAGCGCGATCATGCGTTCGAACGCTTCGTCCGTGAGCACCGTCTCGAGCGTCGCGCGCATCGCCGAGAGGCTGAGCGCGTTGCCGGACAGTGTCCCGCCGATGCCGCCGACGTCGGTCGTCGGGAGCGAGTCCATGTACGCCTGCGCGCGGACCGCGACCTCCGTGGTCATGCCGTAGCACGCGGCCGGAACGCCGCTCGCGAGCGGCTTGCCGATCGTCAGGAAGTCCGGTTCGAGACCCCACGCCTTCGTGGCCCCGCCGGGCCCCGCGCAGATGCAGTGCGTCTCGTCGATCACCAGGTACGTCCCATGTGTCCGAGTGAGCTCTCTCAACGCGTCGTGGTAGCCGTCGTCCGGCAGGACGATGCCGATGTTCGTGAGCGCCGGTTCGGCCAGGACGCACGCAACGTCGCCGTGCGCGAGCGCGCGCTCGAGCGCCTCGACGTCGTTGAATTCGACGACGCGCGTCGTCTCGTTCGGGTCGACGGGCGGACCGATGTTCCCCGGGCGCGAGCCGGTGGCGCCGTCCTCGATCGTGATGATCGTCTCGTCGACCGAGCCGTGGTAGCAGTAGTTGTAGACGAGGATCTTGGGCCGGCCGGTGATCGCTCGGGCCAGTCGGATCGTGAAGCGGTTCGCGTCCGTCGCGGTCAGGCAGAACTGCCAGAAGCGGAGGCCGAATCGCCGCTGCATCTCCGCTCCCACCCAGATCGAGTCCTCGGTGGGGAGCATCAGCGTGATGCCCTTCGCCGCCTGTAAGGCGATCGCTTCGACCGCGGTCTTCGGCGCGTGGCCCGTCATCGCGCCGGTGTCGCCGAGGCAGAGGTCGACGTACTCGCGGCCGTCGACGTCTCGGAACCGCGCGCCCTCGGCCTCCGCGACGAACACCGGAAACGGGCCTGCCCACTCGGTCATCCACGGCATCGGCACGCCCGCGAGCAGGTTCGCATTGCCGCGCTCGAACAGCGAACGGCTCGTTGGATGGTCGCTCTCGAAGCGCGCGAGCTCGCGTTCGGTGAGCTCGCGCAGGCGCGTTCGATCGACGGTGGTGGTCATCGTCTTCCTCTCGGGGGTGACGGCCGGGCGCCAGCCTAGCGCCGCCCCAACCCTCGCGAGGTCGCTACTCGGTGGGCGTGGTCTCCCACAGGCCGAGTGCGTTGCCCTCGGTGTCCTTGAAGTAGGCGAACGCTCCCATGCCGGGGATCTCCGTCCTCGGCGTGAGCGTCTCGCCGCCACCCGCCTCGATCTTCTTGAGCGCCTCGTCGATCGAGTGGACCTCGATCGTGATGACGGGCGCGGACGGGTTCTGGGGCGATCGCTTGTACATGCCGCCGTTGATCGCACCCGGTTGCGTCGGCAGCTGCTTCTCGTCGACCGGAACGGTCATGGCGATCGTGTACTGCACCTCGGGAATGTCCTGGATCTCCCACTCGAAGATCGAGCCGTAGAACTCCTTTGCTCGGGCGGTGTCGTCGGCCGGGATCTCGAAGTGCACGACCTTGTCCATTGCGTTCCTCCTTCCGACGGGACCTCCATTCCAACGCGTCCGGGTGGATAGGGCAAACCGAGAGGTGCAGCGCACCGGTCCTACGCTTTGGGCATGAGGGTCTGGACACGGGAGCGGTTGCGGCACGCCGCCGCCTTCTTCAAGCAGGGACGGAATCCCGCTGCCGCCGTCTACGACTCGATCGGTCCGAACTTCTTCCTGGCGCTCGACGACGGCTGGTTAAACCTGGGCCTCTGGCACGGCGATGGGAGCGATCCGGACGAGGCGCCGGTCGCCGTTCGGCGGCTGGTCGAAACGCTCGCGGCCGAGCTTCCCAAGGGCAGTGCGGTCCTCGACGTGGGGAACGGGCTCGGCGCTCAGGACCCGCTCATCGCGGAGATAGCGGAGCCGAGCCGGCTCGTCGCGCTGAACGTGACGCGGTCGCAGCTGGTGGCCGGCCGCGCGTGGCTCGAGGAGGGCGGCGCGCTGGCGGTGAACGGCGACGCGGCCCGGCTGCCGCTGCGCGATGACAGTTTCGACGGCGTGATCAGCGTCGAGGCCGCGTTCCACTTCTCGTCTCGGCGCCGGTTCCTCGCCGAGGCGTTCCGCGTGCTGCGCCCCGGCGGCATGCTGTCGATGTCGGACATCGCGACCAACCGGATGCCGCGGGGACCGGTCGAGGGCGCGGCGGCCCTAGCGCAACTGCGCGTGTGGGGCCTCCGCGCGAGCGCGGCCGCGTCCGTCGGCCAGATCGTGGCGTTGGCTCGGGCGGCCGGGTTCGACGAGGTCGAAGCGAGGCCAGTCGGCGACAGGACGATCGGGCCGGCGTTGCGGTTCGTTCGCCGCAGACTCGAGACGACGCGCGCCCCCTTGACGATGCGGGTCGCGGCGCGAACGTTCGTTTCGGCCACGGAGCTGCTGTGGCGGAACGGTCTCGTCGACTACGTAATCCTTCGCGCGGAGAAGCCGGCTTAGTCCGCGTCCTACTGCGTGCGCTATGTGCGGGAGAGCTCCCGCCGCAGCGCCGACAGTGGGAGCGAGCCGAGCGCCAACAGCCGGTCGTGGAACGCCGACAGCGAGAAGGCGTCCCCATCGCGCTTGGTCGCGTCGGCGCGCTGCTGTTCGATCTCGAACTGTCCGGTCTTGTACGCGAGTGCCTGACCGGGGAGCGCGATGTATCGGTCGGTCTCGATCACGGCATCGGTGTGCGCGACCCCGGCCTGCTCGAGCAGGTCGATGGCCTGCTCGCGCGTCCAATCGAACGCGTGGATCCCCGTGTCGACAACGAGCCGCGCCGCGCGCATCCCCTGCATGTCGAGCATGCCGAGGCGTTCGCCCTCGTTCTCGAACAGACCCATCTCGTCGGCCAGTCGCTCGCTGTACAGGCCCCACCCCTCGGCGAACGCGGACCCGGCCATGAGACCGCCGAACCGCCGGAGCGCGGGCCGCTCGCCGAGCTCCTGCTCGATCGCGATCTGGAAGTGATGGCCCGGGTTCGCCTCGTGGTACGTCGTCGTGGCCAGATGGTGGAGCGGCTTGCCCTCGAGGTCTCCGCCGTTCACGTAGTAGATGCCCTTGCGCGACCCGTCGGCGGACGGCGGCTGGTAGAAGGCGAACGGCATGTCGGCTTCGCGGAACTCCTCCACCGGCTTCACCGTGCAGTTCTCCGACGGCATCCGGCCGAACGAGGTGCGAGCCGCGTCCCATCCCTTGGCGACCTGTGACTCGGCGAGAGCGACAAGCTCCTCCTTCGTCCGGGCACGGTTCCCACGCTGGTCGAGAAGCGCCACGGCGGCCTTCGGATCGGCGGCGCCGATCTGCCCCGCCGCCAGACGTCGCTCCTCCTGGATCTTCGCCAGGTCCTCGAGCCCGAGGTCGTGCACCTTCTGCGCCTCGAGCGGCAGGGTGGTCCACGACAGGATCTGGGCCGAGTAGATCTCGTCGCCCCCCGGCAGGGCGTGCAGGCCAATCGTCTCGGTTGCCGACGGCAGGTACTCGCGGAGCGCGTCGAGGTAGCGCGAGAGCGCCGGCATGAAACGGTCGCGGAGCGTCTCGATGACTCGTTCGCGCCCGGCCGCGTCGTCCTGCGAAAGCGGCAAGAGTCCGGGCGACTCCTCGACCGGCGTCGCCAGGACGCGCTCGACCTGCGCCACGGCTCGTTCGACGACGACGCGCGGCGCAGTGACGCCGGCGCCGAGTCCGTCCTTCGTGACGCCGATGACCGCCTCGTAGAACTCGGGCGCGTGCCCCAGTCGAGTGACGTACCGGTCGAGGCGTTCGGGCGTGTCGGCGCGCTGCATCGAGGCGAGCTCCCCAATGATCCCGCCGGGACCCCACAGGTGGCTGACGGACTGCAAGCGGTCGACGCGGTGCTCGAGCGCGGCGATCTCGCGGGAAGCGATCGCCTCGAGCACGTCGAGCGTGGTGCGCAGGTCGACGTCCTCGAGGTCGCGATCGAGGAGTGCGAGCTCCTCGAGCGCCGAGCGGTGAAGCGTTTCGCGCGCCGCACGGCCGGCGTCGCTCGGGTCGGGGAGCCGATCGTCGTACCGCTCGTCGCCGACCATGGTCCCGAGGAGCGGTTCGAGCTCGAGCAGCCTCTCCCAGTATCGGTCGATCAGGTCACGCGCAGCATTGATCGGTTCGGTCATGTCGTCTCGTCCCTCTCGCGGTCGATGTTGAGCCATCCTATCCAGCGCGTGAGGCGTGCCGGGGTGTCCGAGGACGCAAGTGGGTTACGAGCTGTTCCACAGAGGGAATCAGTAGCGTTTTTGTAGTAGTTCAATCGCTGCGACCCGTGCATCTGCCGCTCGTGCACGTCTTGCCCGCGATGAGCGCGCAGACGTAGTCATCCCTAACTGATCGAACACGACAACTCGAACGTCGCCGCGCGTGTCGAACACTCAATCGAGTGTCAGTGGCGGGTGTTAGCGTCGCACTTATGTTCGAAGTCGCGACGCATCCGCTGACTGCTGCACTCGACAGTGCGAACGCAGACGTCGGTCGCGCGCAAAGGGGGATGCTGCGTCTGATCGCCGACGCCGATCGGGCCGAGGTCTGGCGAGATTGCGGTGCCCGCGACACCGCGCACTGGCTGGCCATCCGCTACGGCGTCTCCGAGTGGAAGGCGAGGCGGTGGGTCGCCGCGGCCCACGCCCTCCAGAACCTGCCGTTGATCGCCGAGGCGCTGGAGCGAGGGGAACTCGGCATCGACAAGGTGGTGGAGTTGGCCCGGTTCGCGAAGCCCGACGCCGAAGCGCGACTGATCCGGTGGGCGACGACCGTCTCGGTCGGTGCGATCCGCCGTCGGGCAGACCTTGAGGCAAAGATGTCGGTCGCCGACGTCCGGGAGACAGAGCGGAGCCGCGAGGTGACCTGGTGGTACTTCGATGAGGGACGCCGGTTTGGGCTTGAGGCGGACCTCCCCGCAGCCTCAGGACCCATCGTGATCAAGGCGCTGGAGCGGGAGGCGGAGAAGATCGCCGCCCTACCCGGCGAGGAGGACGAGGTGTACGCCTCTGCACGGCGGGCCGACGCGTTGGTAGCCCTGTGCTCGGCCCGGATCGCCACCGACCCCGAGCCCGATCGTGCCACCGTCGTCGTCCACGCCCGACTGGACGGCCTGCAGCGAGACAGGGGCGGGTGCGAGATCGAGGGCGGCCCCGTGATCCACCCCCAGTCGGTACGGCGTCTGTTGTGCAACGCTCGGGTCCAGACCGTAGTGGAGGACCGCGACGGCGACGTCCTCGGCATCGGCCGAGTCTCTCGCGAGCCGCCTGCGTGGCTGCTCCGACAGGTCCGTCATCGCGACCAGGAGTGCCGCTTCCCCGGGTGCGGCGCCCGCCGGTTCACCGAGGCCCACCACATTCGATGGTGGCGTCACGGCGGCAGGACCGATCTTGACAACCTGACCCTCATCTGCTCGTTCCACCACCGGCTGGTGCACGAGCACGGGTGGTCGGTGAAACGAGAGGCGACCGGCGACCTCCTGTGGCGCCGTCCGGACGGAACTCCTTATGAATCCGGTCCGTCTCCTGGCCGCATCGAGCTCGCGAGCTGATCAATCGGTAGCTCAAGCATCCAGCCAAGCGAAGTGACGGCTGCGAACGGGCGTCGTGACGCTCTCGTCCAGGAACGTCGCGTCGAGTGCGTTCGCCGTGATGCGCCTAATGTCTTCGTCGGTGAAGCGCAGGACGTCGCGGCACGCCTCGAGCTCGTGCGTCAGATTCACGTCGAACAACCCAGGATTGTCGGTGTTGATGGTTACGCGCACGTCCTCGTCGAGCAGGCGGCGCGCCGGATGCTCCTCCAGCCGCGTGACGCCGTGTGTCCGAACGTTCGACGTTGGGCACATCTCGAGGGTCACGCCTGCGTCGCGCGCGAGCGCCGTCACCTCGGGGTCGTGGGCCACGCTCACGCCGTGGCCGAGGCGCACCGCGCCGAGTGCCTCGATCGCCTCGCGCGGGAACTGCGGCCCGCCAGACTCGCCGTAATGCGCGGTGATCGGCAGCCCGGCCTTGACGACCGGCTCGAGGACGTCGACGTACAGGGACGGCGGGTACGGCTCTTCGTCGCCGGCGAGGTCGAACCCGACGAGCCGGTCGCGGTTCCGGACCGCGAACTCGACCGTCCGTTCGGCCGACCGCATCCCGTAGTTCCGGCTGACGATCGCAATCAGCCCGACCGCGACGTCGTGGTCGCGCGACGCTCGCTCGACGCCGCGGACGATCGCCTCCATCGCGTCGTCCCAATCGAGGCCGTGACGCTCGCATAGGAAGTGCGGGGAGAACCGAAGCTCGACGAGTCGAACGCCGTCGGCGGCGCAGTCCTCGACCGCCTCGTACGCGATCCGTTCGGTTGCAGCGGGATCGAAGAACGCTCCCTGGGCGATGCCGAACACTGCCAATACGGCCTCGAGGCTCGCCATCGGCTTGAGAACTTGCGCTCGGCGCGCCAACTCCTCCGGGCGCGTCTCGGGCAGCGGGTCGCCCGCCTCGCGGTACAGCTCGATCAGCGTTTGGAGTCTGATCGAACCCTCGAGATGTCGATGCAGGTCGACCTTCGCCGCGGTTTTCAGTTCCACGGCGCTACCAATAGCATGCGGCTCGAAGCGCCGCGTCGCACGCCGGAGGCGCCAGAAGGGACTCGTCGATGTTGCTCGAAGGCAAGAAGCTCCTCGTCACCGGTGTCCTCACACCGGAGTCGATCGCTTTCGCCGCCGCGAATGCCCTCCAGGAGCAGGGCGCGGAGATCGTCCTGACGTCGTTCGGTCGCGCCATGAGCCTCACCGAGCGATCGGCCAAACGGTTGGCGAACCCCGTCGACGTCCTCGAGATGGACGCGACCGACACGCAGCAGATCCGCGCCGTGTCGGACGAGTTGGGAACGCGATGGGGGCACGTCGATGGGTTCCTCCACGCGATCGCATTCGCGCCGCAGGACGCGCTGGGCGGCAACTTCCTGAACACCGAGTGGGAGAGCGTGGCGACGGCGATCAGGACGAGCGCGTTCTCGCTGAAGGCGATCGCCACCGAGCTGCTGCCGAGGATGCGCGAGCGCGGCGGCGCGATCGTCTCGATGGACTTCGACGCGCGAGTGGCGTGGCCCATCTACGACTGGATGGGCGTGGCCAAGGCGTCGCTCGAGTCGATCACGCGGTACCTGGCGCGTGACCTCGGTCCGTTCAAGATCCGCGTGAACACGGTCTCGGCGGGACCGCTGCGAACGATCGCGGGGAAGGGCATCCCCGGGTTCGACGCGCTGGCGAACGGGTGGGGCGCTCGTGCCCCGCTCGGCTGGGACGTCAACGACGCGACACCGGTCGCAGACGCGATCGCGTTCCTGCTCTCGGACCTGTCACGAGGTATCACCGGTGAGCTGGTCCACGTGGATGGCGGGTACCACGCGATCGGCGCTCCGTCGCCGGACGTCACGGGAACCATCGAACAGGGGTGACAGTCGTTCATCTAAGCCCGTGAGCGATGAAGCGCTGAGCGACCCTCCGATCCTGCCGATCGAGTTCGGGCCGGTCTCCAATGGGGAGTACGACCCGCGACCGCTGTCGGAGGTCGCGCGCGAGGCCGTTCGGCGCGCGCGGATCGACTGCCTGGCGACGGCGGATCGTCTGGCCATGCCGCGCCGACGGTTCCTTCGTTCGTTGTGCGCGGCTTCGGTCGTGCTGCTTTCGCTTGATGCCTGCACACGGGAAGAACAGCGGGCGCGCCGGTCGCCGTACGAAAGCGCAGAGCCCGGTGGCGGCTTCACGATTCCGCCCGAGGCGACGACCGAACCGGAGGCGGCGGAGGAGGCGCTCGGGGGCGAGGAGTTCATCATGGACGTGCAGGGCCACCTGCTCGAGTACGACGTGAACCCGGTCTTCCACGGCGAGGGCTTCTACGCGAACTTCCCGCAGCAGTACTGCGGCGAGGACGATCCGCGCGTGTGCTACTCGATCGAGCACTTCCTGGAGGCGTTCTTCATTCGCAGCGACACCAACGTCGTCGTGCTCTCCGCGCTCCCGATCTATCCCGAAGGTTCACCGCTGTCGCCGGAGATCATGTTCGAGACGCGACGGATCGTCGAAGGGCTGTGCCGCGACGAGCGCGTGATGCTTCACGGCCAGGTGCTGCCGAACGTCGGCTCGCTCGAATCCGTGCTCGACGGGATGGAGCAGACCGCGCGTCGGTATCCGATCGTCGCGTGGAAGACGTTCACGCACTTCCCCGACTTCTTCGATCCGGGCGGCGGCGCGTGGTGGCTCGACGACCACGAAGCGGGCCTGCCGCAGGTTGGCGAGCCGTTCATCCGCAAGAGCGTCGAGCTCGGGATCCGAACGATCTGCGTGCACAAGGGGTTCAGCGGCGGCAGCCGGTACTCATCGCCGATCGACATCGGTCCTGCCGCGCGGAAGCACCAAGACGTGAACTTCGTCGTGTATCACTCGGGTTACGAGTCGGGTGAGTTCGAGGGTCCGTACACGAACACGACGGCCGAGCAGGGCGTCAACCGGCTGATCACGTCGCTCGAACGCGCCGGCATCGGACCGAACGAGAACGTCTATGCGGAGCTCGGCTCGACGTGGTGGAACCTGATGCGTTCGCCGACGCAGGCCGCTCACGTGCTCGGCAAACTGTTGAAGCACGTCGGCGAGGACAACGTCGTGTGGGGAACCGATTGCCTGTTTTACGGCTCGCCGCAGCCGCAGATCCAGGCGCTCCGGGCGTTCCACATCTCCGGCGAGCTCCAGGAGCGCTACGGCTACCCCGAGCTCACGAAGGAGCTCAAGGCGAAGATCCTGGGACGCAACGCCGCACGGCTCTACGGGATCGAACCCGTGCCGCCGAGGTGCGACTTCA
>DASQWI010000027.1 GCA_035640355.1 Actinomycetota bacterium | reverse complement strand
CCGGCCCGGCGGGTCACATCTTCCGCTGCTAGGCCCTCAAGTCACTCGCCATGCTGCGGGGCGGCCTGAGTGGCGCCTGCCGCGTCTGCCTCCGTCGTGTCTGGCAGGAACACGCGGAACGAGGCGCCTCCACCTTCTCGTGGCTCGACCCAGGCCCTGCCGGCATGGACCTCGGCGAGTCTCTGCAGCACGGCCATGCCGGTCGACGCCCGGCCTCTACCCGCGCCGTCCGTGTGCTCGCCCGCGAGGGCTTTGCGCAGCTCCTTGGGAACGTCGGGACCCATGTCGTCGACGGCGATGACGGCGCCTTCGGGGTCGCTCGAAACGGCGATCCACACGGGGTCGCCGGACGACGTGCGCGATGTGGCGTTGGCCAGGAGGGTCTCGATCATCTGCTCGACCATGGAAGGGTCGACCGGCACGACGACCTTCTGGGCCTCCACATGCATGTTCCGGCTCGCCAGATCCGGCGTTTCCTCGACCACCCGGCGCATCAACGCCTGAAGGTCGGTACGGCGGCGATTCAGCCTGAGGGTCCCGTCGGCGAGCCTGTCGAGCTCCAGGAGCACGTTCAGCATGCGATCGAGCTTGCGTGCGCTGGTCCCGAGCTGTCGTACCAGCTCCTGGCCGTCACGGGAGTCGGGATCGTTGTGTCGAAGTGCCATGGTGACGCCGAGGATCGACGTGAGCGGCCGGCGCACCTCCGTGGCCACCGCGTCCGAAAGGGCGCTTCGCTCCTTGTCTGCGACGGCGCCGACGGGTAGGTCGGTCTTCGCCACCGACAGCCGCACCTTGAGCTCCTTGATCTGCTGCTCGAAGACCTCGACCCGCTGGCTGGCCTCCCGGAACCGTTCCTCGCTGAGGCGCGCTCGTTCCTCGGCGCCCACCAGTTCCCCTCGTGCCTGTTGCAGTTGCTCGAGAAGTTCCGCGTTCTTCGAGGCGGTCCCCGCCGACTGATCTTCCACTGATCGCGACCGCACCTCGGCCTGCTTGACCTTGGTCTCGGCGACCAGCGCCGACGCCGTGGCCTGGTGGGCCTCATCCTCCGCGGCCCTCATACGCCTGACGGCGTCCTCGGCCTTCTCTTCCGCCGCTCGCATCCGAAGTTCGGCCTGCTGAGCCTCCGCCTGCGCCGTCAGAAGGCGGGCGGCGGCGGTGCTGGCCTGCTCCTCGGCGGCCTGGAGGCGCGGTGTGAGCTGTTCGACCTGCTCCTCGGCGGCCTGCGCGCGGACCTCGATCTGTTTGGTCGCGGTCTCGGCGGCGAGCAGCTGCGTAGCCTGTTCCCTCGCGGCCTCCTCCTTGGCGTCCAGCGTCTGGCTGAGCAGAACGCCCTTCTCCGTCTCGACCCGAAGCCGCTCGGTGAGCTGGCCGATCTGCTCCTCGGCGGCGTGGGCGCGATCCTCGGCGGCCGTGGCCCGCTCGTCGGCCCTCCTGGTCTGGTCCTCGGCGGCCTGGATGATCTGGTTGGCCTGCAGGGCCTGCTCATCGACCGCGTGGGCGAGTTGGGCGGCCTGTTCCTCCGACACCCGGAGCCGCTCTGTGACCTCGGAGGCACCTTCCTCCGCGACGCGGAGACGCTCGGTGAGCTGTCCGATCTCCTCCTGGGCGGCCTGGGTCCGCTCGTCGGCCTTCTTGGCCTGGTCCTCGGCGACCTGGATGAGCTGGTTGGCCTGCACCGACTGCTCGTTGGCGGCCTCGACGAGCTGGGTGAGCTGTGAGGCGCTTTCCTCCGCCTTGCTGAGCCGCTCCGTGAGCTCTCCGATCTGGACCTCTGCGGCCTGGGCGCGCTCGTCGGCCTCCCTGGCCTGGTCCTCGGCGACCTGGATGAGCTGGTTTGCCTGCTCGGCTTGCTCCTCGGCGGCCTGGACGAGCTTGGTCAGTTCTCCGATCTTCCTCTCGGCGGCCTGGGCCCGCTCGTCGGCCTCCCTGGCCTGGTCCTCGGCGACCTGGATGAGCTCGTTGGACTGCACGACTTGCTCGTCGGCGGCCCTGGTGAGCTGTGCGACCTCTCCCTCCGCAGCCTGGAGCCGATCCGAGAGCTGAGCTGAATTTTCTTCAGCGGCCCTGAGCTGCTGGGTGACCAGAGCCATTTCTTGCTCGGCGCCCCGCAGTCGATTGGAGAGCTTGCCGATCTGCTCCTGCGCGGCCTGGGCCTGCTCGTCGGCCTGCCTCGCCTGGTCCTCGGCCGCCTGGATGAGCTCGTTGGCCTGCACGACCTGTTCGTCGGCGGCCTGAGTCAGCTGTGCGACATCCGCCTGTGCGGCCTGGAGCTGCCCGGTGAGCTCCGCGATCTTCTCCTCGGACGCCCTGGTTCGCTTGTCGGCCTTCCTGGCCTGCTCCTCAGCGGCCTTGACGAGTTGGTCCGTGTTCGCGGCCTGCTCCTCGGCGGCCTGGGTGAGCTGGGCGACCTGCTCCTCACTCGCTCTGAGCTGCTGCGTGACCAGAGCCATCTCTTCCTCGGCGCCACGTAGCCGATTCGTGAGCTTTCCGATCTGCGCCTGAGCAGCCTGAGCCTGTTCGTCGGCCTGCCTCGTCTGGTCCTCGGCGGCCTGGATGAGCTCGTTGGCCTGCACCACCTGCTCGTCGGCGGCCTGAGTGAGCTGCGTGACCTCTTCCTCGGTCGCCCGGAGGCGCTCCGTGAGCTCAGCGATCTGCTCCTCGGTGGCGCGGGCCCGTCCGTCTGCCTTTCTGGCCTGTTCCTCAGCGGCCTGGATGAGCTCGGCGGATTGACGAGCTTGTTCCTCTGCCTCCTGCGCTCGGAGCTCCGCCTGACTCAGTCGCTCCTGCGCTCTGTTCGCGTCGTCCTCGGCGGCCTGGGTCCGTTCGGTGAGCTCGGCGATCTGCTCCTCGGTGGCTTGTGCCCGCCCGTCGGCCCTCCTGGCCTGATCCTCGGCGGCCTGGATGAGCTCGGTGGCCTGTAGCGCTTGCTCCTCCGCCTCCTGCGCCCGGCGCTCCGCCTGACTCAGTCGCTCCTGCCAACTATTGGCGTCTTCCTCCGCAGCACGAAGGCGATCGGAGAGTCCAGCGACCTGCTCCTCTGCGGCCCTGGCCCGCTCGTCGGCCATCCTGGCCTGCTCATCGGCGGCCTGGATGAGCTCGCGGATCTGCAGGGCTTCTTGCTCGGCAACCTGGGCGCGCTGGGTGGACCGTTCGATCTGCTCCTCGGCGGCCCTGGCCCGCTCGTCCGCTTCCCGGGCCCGTTCGTCGGAGGCCCGGATGCGATCGCCGATCTGCTGGGATTCCTGTTCGGCGACCCGGACGCGGTGAGTGAGCCCTTCTATCTGCTCCTCGGCAGCTCTGGCGCGCTCGTCGGCGCTGGTGGCCTGGGCCTCGGCGACCTGGATGAGCTGGCTGGCCTGCAAGATCTGCTCGTCCAATTCCTCCGCGCGAAGCTCGGCTTGCCTCGCCCGTTCCTCGCCGCTCTCCGCCCGGACCTCCGCCTCGCGCACCTGTTCCATGGCCCGCTGCTCGGCCTGTCTGCTGAGCTCCTCAGCCCGCTGGTTGCTCTCCTCCTGCGCTGCCTCGAGACGGTCGACTGCCTCCCGGGCCTGTTCCTCCGCGGTCTGCGCGCGGAGCTCCGCCATCCTGGCCCGTTCCGCAGCTGCCGTGGATTCGGACTCGGCGGCCTGGATCAGCGTGGCCGCTTCCCTGAGCTGTTCCTCCGCTGTCTGAGCGCGGCGCTCGGCACGGCTGGCCCGCTCCGCCGCCTCCCGAGCTCGAGCCTCGGCCTGCTTGGCCTGTCCTTCCTCTCTCGCCAGGAGCCGCTCGGCAGCCCGCTTCAGCTCTTCGCCCGCTTGTGACACCGCGGCTCCGACGGGCATGGGGGGAGCGGTCGTTTCTTCGCCGGTCTCGATCTCAGTCATGTCGCCCATGGTCCGTCCCCTCGCTTATCCCTCAGATTTCCGACCCGACGAAGCCTCGTAGAACTCGTTCTCCACCTGCTCGAGGCGGAGCTTTGCCTGCTGTGCCTTGGCCTTGAACGCCTCGCGCCGCTGCTGTATCGCTTGGATCCGAGGGTCGCTCTCGAGCGCAGGGTCGAGCGCGTCTTCCCGCGGCTCCGGCACCGGCACCGACTTCTGCGACCTGTGCTCGACATCGGCGTCGAGGGCGACGTCCTGAACCTCTTCACGCGGTTTTGGCACCGGCGGTGATTGGTGATCGCCGGCGGGGGCCATTACAGGAGCCTTTTCGCGCGGCTCCTGCATCGACTCCTGAGATCGGGGCTCGAGATTGCCGTCGAGGGAACCCTCGTGGACCACTTCGCGGGGTTCCGGCGTCGACTCCTGGTGCGCGGGACCGCCATCGAGCTCGGCAGGAGCAAGCGCCTCGTCGGGATGGTGTTGTGCACCGAAGATCTCTTCATAGGTGGGTTGGCGTTGCTCGGTAGGCGTTGTGGCCGCCGGTTGCCGCGCGGCCTTCACTTCCGCGCCAGCGTCTTCCGGGGGCCGAACATCGTCCTCTGGCGCGCGTGCCCGTCTCCTCGACGAAACGAACGTCAGGCCGAGGAGCAGCAGCGAAACCGCCAGTCCGAAGACGGATCCCATCCGGAGCGTGCTCCAGAGGTCGTCGATCCGGGCCTCAACCGAAGCGGCCGGTTGATCGACCTGCACGATCGCGACCGGACCGTCGGGCGTCTTCGAGATGCGGGTGAACGTCTGCACAGTGTCGTCGACGACCCGCGTCGATCCCGATCCCACTGCAGTCCTCGTAATGAGCGACCGCATCTCCGACGGCGCGTTCCCCACCCGCGACTCGTTCAACGAAAAGACGACACGGCCGTGTGAGGACCAAACGGTCACGCCGGCGATGGATCCCTCTGAGATCGACCTATAGATCTTGTTTGCGACGTCGTCGTAGCTCGAACCGGTGACCGGTTTGGTGAACTGCCTGCCGGTCAGGGTGTCTTTCACGAACTGCGCCTCGTTGCGCGCACGCTTGGCTACATCGTCGAGGGCCGCGTTCCGCTCGGAGCCCACCACGAACGTGGAGACGCCAAAGCCGACGACGAACAAAACCGACAGGATCGCCCAAACGACCCGTCGCCCGCGGCCCGCAGACACCCCAATCATCGCTCGGGATTCGGTGCGGATGCGGCCTCGTGAGGGTCGCCCTCCCGCTGCTTGACCCGGAGCGCGGCCTCCTCGACCCTGGCCTTGAACTCCTCCCGGATCTTGCGGAGGTGCTGATCGGAGTCGACGTCGGCGTCCCCGGACTCGACCTGATCATCCGACTGGGGTTTCTCGACCGATCCGTCGACATCAGCTTGGACGGGCTGGAGATCGTCTTCGGAAGTGGAAGCGGGCACCTCCGCCGGCTCCTGCTGCTCCGATGGTAGCCCGTCGCCATCAACCATCACCTCTTCGGCCTTCTGCCATTCCTCGCTCAGCGATTCCTCGCCCTCGGGCGCGTGAGGAAGACCTCCCTCGTCGAGATCGTGCTGAACGCCGAAGACCTCTTCATAGGTCTGAACGTGCTTCTCTGCGGGCGGTCGCTCTTCCGTCCCATCGTTGCCCGCCGTCTCGCCCTTCGCGCGGCGGCCGCGTTTGAACGTAAAGAGGAGAAGCAACAAGGACAGTCCCAATCCAACCGCCGTTCCGATCCGGATGATGTTCAACACGTCGGCGTCGATCTGCACCTCTGACGTGACTTCCATGACGGCGAACGACGAAGCAAACGCCATCGCAAACAGGAAGGACAGGACCACCCATGGCCACCGTCGCGGGCGCCCGGCAACGTGTCCGAACATCGTTCCCCCCAAATTGATTGGTTCGAGGGTCGATATCGGCGCCGCGACGAGGCGCGCGTATCCGCCCTAAGGACCATTTATCGGTCTAGATGTATCGGTCGGCCCGTCGGCTTCAGTCGCCCGGTTGGCCGACAACGGACCGGTCAGACGAGTGTTGAGTTCCCGCCGAGGTGACAACGGCCCGAGATCACGAGCGCCGTCCCTCTGCCGAATCCGCGGCGATACGGAACGCGGCTGCGACGTTTGCGAGACTCTGCTTCTCGATGACGGCCTTTTTTCTGAAACGGCCGACGATCTTCGCCGTCGCCTGCAGCCGATCCAACGCTCTCCTCACATACGTCGGCGCGTACCCCACCAGCTGCTCTCCGGTCGTCAGCACCTTCTCCAGGAATGGGACGGGCACAGTTACCGTGCCGCCGTCCTCCGCCTCCGGGAGTATCAATGCGTAGATCCGATCGGCTTCGATCCTGGCGATCGTGGCGATGTCCAAACGCAGGCTCACAGGGGACCTCTCTTCCTTCCCTTCGCTCCTCTGCCGTGTTTCATTAGTCTCGGCGCGATGTCCGTCCGACCTGATCCGATGTCGTCGAGATGGTGGAGGCAACTGCGGTGAACGAGGTCCCGTCGGAGACGCGCGCCGGCTCCGGAGCAGCACAGGCGGCCCGGCGGTCCCCACTGAGCGAGATCCTTGTCCGAGGGTGGATCGGGGGGCTGATCCGTGGCGGGCTGGCCTTTGTGGCGATCGCGGCGGTGGGCCAGGCCGCGGCGTTCGCAGTGAGCGCCGTCGAGCAGCAGCAGCAGGTATCGGTCCCCAAACTGGGATGGCTCTACTTCGGGTGGTTCCACCATGCAGCCGTGAACGTTGCCATCACGACCGGCTTGAACTTCCCGGTTGAAGGTGCGCCCGGGGGCCCGTCCGGTGCAGCGGGACTCACCGGCGGGGTCGGGCTCGCGATGATGCTGGCCACCTTCCTCGCGATCGCGATCCTCTACAGAGGGGGCCGTGCCGTCGCGGATCGGGCGGGAGGCACCGGGGTGGCCCGCGTCTTCCACGGGATGAAGGTGGCGGTCGGATACGCCATCCCTCCGTTCGTGGTGTCCGGGCTACTGACCGTCGACGTCCCCATCCCGCAGAACTCCCTGGTGGCGGGCAGCCTTCAGATGGACTCGTGGAGCCTTTCCTGGCTCGTACTGCCACTGCTGCTCGGGGCGGCGGCAGGCGCTGCCGGCGGCCTGCGCTCGGGGCGTTTCGAGCTCATCTCGCATGAGCCCTGGGGGCGGAGGGCGGCGGGGGCCATCGCCGGCGGTCTGCGCATGTTCGTTCTCGGCCTGGTGCTGTCGTTCGTCGGTTTGGTCGTGCTGGCGGCGGTCCGCCCCAGCGCCGGCAGGGCCTACTTCGCAGCGATCTCCGGACCGCCTGCCGACCAGACCGCCGTGATCGTTGCGCATCATGCGCTCCTGCTCCCGAACCAATCCATGTGGGTGTTGGTCCCGGCGATGGGCGGCTGCGACGGTCTGTCGGGAGGAGGCGTCTCCGCGACCTTCCTCTGCTACTCGAAGTTCCCTACGTCGGTTTCCGTAAGTACCGACGGCTCGAATGGCGACGCGCTGACGGTACGGACCGACTTCGCGACGGCGCCAACCGGCTACTTCCTATTCCTCCTCGTTCCCGCGCTTTCGGTCGTGCTCGGAGGGCGGTACGGCGTCAGGAAGCGCGCCCGTCTCAGGTCCGAGTCCATCGCGATCGGGGCCGCGTCCGGCGTGGTCTTCGCGGTGCTCGTGTCGGTTGCCTCCTGGCTGGCATCGGTTTCGGTATCGCTTTCGTCTGCCACCGGCGGCATCCCAGGTAACTCATCGGTTCTGATCGGGCCGGGCGTTTTGATCGCGGGACTGCTCGCGCTCCTCTGGGGCGTCCTCGGCGGTGCGATCGGGGGATGGCTCGGAGGGAGGGAGTTCCCGCCCACGGAGCGGCTCACCACGCCCTCGAGCTTCGCAACCGAACGGTCGTAATCCTCAATCAGCGTCGGTCTGTCGGAATGCGGCGCCGCGTTGCTGCGTAGGCGTCGCGGGGGAGCGGAGCCAGAGACGGCCGTCGACCGATGGCTAGATGCTGACCGCATCGATCCGAGAACGCACTGCGCGGCTCAGGCGATCGAAGCACGATGCCGATGCTTTCGGCACCATGGATGCCGGCGTTCGCGTTCTCGTGGTCGGCGACGGCGACACGATTGCTCCGGGCCTAGCGCGTCACGTGAACGGCCGGTTCGACCTTTCCGTGGTCGGCTCGGCGGCCGACGTCGAGGCTGCGATCAGCCTCTGTACGACGAATCGTATCGATGTCGTGCTGGTGGATCTCGATTCCCTTGGTCGAGCAGGCGTCGACGCGATCCGGCGTCTGCGCTCGGAATGCCCGGAGGCGAAGGTGATCGCCCTGACCGCGAACGAAGCCACTGAGCTGATCGTGGAGGCGCTGACCGCCGGTGCGTCGGGGTACGCCCAGAAGTCAAACGGGATCGAGCGGCTCGCCGAGGTCATCGGGTACGCCGTCGGCGGCGAGGTGGTGATGCCGGAGGCGGACCTCGTCCACGTGCTGAACGAGCTCCATCGGACCCGAACTCGGTCGCAGGTGCAGGAGCGCGCGCTCGAGCGCCTCACGGCCCGCGAGATGGACATCCTCCGCGAGCTCGCGGCTGGTCGCGGAACAGGGGAGACCGCCGAGGTGCTTGGGATCAGCCCACTCACGGTCCAGAGCCACGTGAAGCACATTCTGGCCAAGCTCGGCGTTCACTCGAAAGTGGAGGCCGTCACGCTGGCCTGGCGCGAAGGGCTCGCACCGATCCCGCCCGGCCCAGTTGGAGCGGCTCGAGCGGAGCTCCGGGGAGGCTGAGGGGTCACCTGGGAACCGGTATGGCTCAGGGATCTCGGACGTCGCCGGATCGCCGATCGCCGTCGTTTCGCGTCGTGATCATCGACGACGACGTCGTCCTCCGACAGGTCGTCTCGATCGCTTGCGCCGCAACGGCAGGGCTCGAGGTCGTGGGCGAGGCGCAGGACGGCGAAGAGGGGCTCGCCCTCTGCGAGCGCGTCGCTCCCGATCTCGTGGTGCTGGACTTGACCCTGCCGAGGATGGGCGGGCTCGAAGTGGCAGCCCGCCTGCGCGAATCCCGGAGCCCGGCTCGCGTCTTGATATTCACGGCCCGAGAGGACGGTGAGACCGTCCTCGCGGCCATGCGGAGCGGTGTCCACGGGTTCCTGGCGAAGAGCGCCGCGATCGACGACGTGGCGTCGGCCATGCTTGTCGTCGCCCGCGGCGAACCCGTCTTCCCACCCGAGCACGAGCGGGCCGCCGTTCAGGAGCTCGGCCGGTTGGCACGTGCGGCACGAGCCGTTTCACCGACGCTCACTCGGCGCGAGATCACGATCCTGCAGCTGCTGGCCGACGGGCTCACGCTGCGGCAGGTGGGGACGAGCCTTGGGATCTCCCATCGCACCGTCGAGTCGCACGTCACCAAGCTGTATCGCAAGCTCGGGGTCAAGACGCGTGTGCAGGCGATGGCCCAGGGCGCGTCGCTCGGCCTCATCGAGTTCGGCCGCACGCGCTAAACCTCGCGGGTCGGCGCATCGACGGCGCAAGTGGTCGAAGAAGCCGCCGATACATCCGGGGAATGGCGAAGGGGACGGGACGAAAGTTGAGCGCGGAGCGCGTGCGACCGCGACTGGGTGTGGTCGTCGTGGAGCCGCTCGCCGTCGTGCGCTCCGGCCTGGGCAAGCTCATCGGCGACCGGCAGGAGATGGAGGTCCTTGCCGAAGCGGGCTCGGCCGACGACTGTCTCGAAGCCATGCGACGGGTCCGGCGCAGTCGGCCAGTCCTCCTGGTGGGCCTTGGACTTCCCGGCGAGCGCGACTCCCTGTGGTTGATCGGGACGCTCCGTGAGAGCTATCCAAAGGCCACGATCCTGGTATCGGGGGCGGGGGCGGATGCCGCGACGATCTCCCGGGCGATGTTCATGGGAGCCGATGGGTACCTGGACAAGAATGTCGATCCGGCCGAGTTCCTCCAGGCGATCCAGCGGGCAGCTCAGGGCGAGGTGGTTATGGCCGGCACGCCTGTTGACCGAATGGCGCCCATCGCCGACGGCATCGACAGCAGGCGACAGATCGCGCATCGGCTGACGACGCGCGAACAAGAGGTGTTGAGGGCCGCTGCACGTGGTTTGACCTCGCGCGAGATCGCACGCCACCTCGGCGTTCGCGAGAGGACCGTCACGACGCACCTCGGTCGCATCTACGGGAAGCTCGGCGTCAACAGTCGGGTTAGTGCGGTGATCGAGGCGGCCCGGTCGGGTCTCGTCGCGGTTGACCTCTCTGAAGGCGCATAAGGATTCGGTCAAGGTGACGGGGCAAGTCCCACGCACGGGGGATCGCCTCGCCCATAGGGCCTACAGTCAGCCTCGATTTCCCCTCTTTCGTACCTCCGTGCGCAACCTTTCCCCTGGAGAGTCGTTATCGGTACTGGTTGCCCCATTGAGGTGGGGGTCGAAGAGGACAGGCGCGGGGAAAGCGGTGTGCGGGAAGAGGTTTGACCCGCACGGGCCCGGGATATTAGGGTTTCGAAATTCCCCGCCTTGGATGGCTTTGTGCCGCGTGCGCCCCTAGGTGAGGCGGCTCGAGCCAGAAAGGAGTGGAGAGAAGGGAGACGCATGGAACTTGGAGTAAGGGTAGGAAAGCCGATTTGGAAAGAGAGGACAGCGTTATGAGTTTGACGAAGCGTCGAATCAGTCGACGCGCAATGGGAGTCGTAGTCGGGGCGTCTCTGCTCGTCCTTGGCTTTGAGGCTCCGGCCTTTGCGGCCGAGCCGACGGTGGGGACGTTCACGCCGACCAGCGGCCCCGCGACCGGAGGCTGTGTGCTTGTGCTCACGGGAACGGGCTTCGACGACTTTCCTGTGAGTGCCGGCTACACGGTGAACTTCCTGGACCCGGCGAACGTGGCCACCCCGGCGAATGATTTCTTGGTCATCGACGATGCCACGATGTGGGTCGAGACTCCGCCCCTCCTCGCGGGTACGGCTTTCACGATCGAAGTCACTACTCACGCGGGTGGGACCCCCGCCGAAACGACAGGCACGTTCCTTTCCACGAATGGCGCCGGTGCATGCGCCCCGACCATCGCATCGTTCGTGCCGAACTGTGGCGTGGCTGGCACCACGGTCGTGATCACAGGGACGAACCTGATTCAGCCTGGGTTCGTGGGAGCCGACGTCTTCTTCAACCCGTACGGGGCGGGACAATTGGCCACGCACACTGTCCCCGACGTGGATGATGTCACGTCGCTCAGTGTGATCGTGCCATCCGGCTCCGCCGATGGACCGATCTCGGTGGACACTGGAGTTACCGCCAATCCGGTCTTCAGCACCGAGTCCTTCCAGGTGCCGCCGCCGGATTGCACGGCCGGCCCGACTACGCACGCGAGGAGCGTCTCGCTCAGCCTGCGGAAGCACCTCATCGCCAAGGGCCGGGTGACGGTCGCGGACGACACGGCCGAGTGCATGGCAGGGGTTACGGTCAAGGTCCAGCGCAGGAAGAAGGGTGGCGGCTGGAAGAACGTCGCATCTGTCACCACGACTGACGCTGGGAAGTACAAGGCGTCGATCAAGGACAGGCCTGGCAAGTATCGGGCCCTGGCGCCTAAGCTCACGCTGGAAGATGACAGCGTCTGCTTGAAGGATGTCTCACCTCGCGTGAGGCACCGCCACTAGTCTCTCTCCGAGAGGCTCGCACAAGAGAAACGGCCCCCTCCGGGGGGCCGTTTCTTCTTGTTTGGCGGTGACCAGCTCAACCTCGTCTTCCTGTTCGGGGGACGGGAGGAGCAATCCGATGCGTGGCGTGGGAAAAGTTGACTCGCCAGGAGAGGTATGTAGAGTCCGCACCACTTCTAGCGGAAGGTGAGGATAGACCATGAGATTTGTCAAACGGCGCATGGGCCGGCGCGTGGCTGCGGTCGGCGTGGCGACGGCATTGCTCGTGCTCGGCCTCGAGACGCCAGCGTTCGCAGCCGCCCCGACCATCACGAATATCTCGCCGACGAGCGGCCCCGTGGGGTGTGTGGTCACCATCACGGGCACGAACTTCAACAACCCTAATGTGACCGACGTCGAATTCAACAACACCAACGCGGCGTCGTTCAGGATCGATTCGGGCACGTCGATCACCGCGGTGGTAGGTACCGGGACGACGACCGGTGCGGTCGAGGTCACGAACGCCGACGGGACCGACTCCGGCCCAACCTTCACGGTCGCTAACACGACCTGCCCGACGATCACATCGTTCACGCCGACGTCGGGACCTGTCGGGACGTCGGTCACCATTACGGGAACGAACTTCACGGGGGCGACCTCGGTCACGTTCAACAACGTGGCCGCAACGACGTTCACCGTGAACTCGGCGACGCAGATCACCGCCACCGTGCCTACGACCGCCACCAGCGGCCCGATCAGGGTAACCACTCCCGGTGGCACTGGGTCCAGTCTTACCAACTTCACGATAGCTGCCCCGACGATCACCTCGTTCGCGCCCACGTTTGGGGCCGTTGGGACATCGGTCAAGATCACGGGGACGAACTTCACGGGGGCGACCGCGGTCACGTTCAACAACGTCGCCGCCACGACATTCACCGTGAACTCGAACACGCAGATCACGGCCACCGTGCCTGCGACCGCAACCACCGGCCCGATCAAGGTGACGACCCCAGGTGGCTCAGTGACCAGTACGACCAACTTCACGGTGAGCACACCTCATACGAGAAGCGTCACGCTCAGTCTGAAGAAGCACCTCGTCGCTCGAGGGAAGGTCACCGTGGGAGACACGTTCACCGCGTGCGTGTCGGGCGTTCCCGTCAAGATCCAGCGAAGGAAGTCCGGCAACTGGAAGACCGTGGGCAGTACGACAACATCTGCGAGCGGGTCCTACAAGAAGAAGGTTAAGGACAAGGAGGGCAAGTACCGGGCGAAAGCTCCGAAGTTCACGCCGAACAGCGGTGTTGACGTCTGTTTGGTCGACACCTCACCCGCTCGGAAGCACAACCACTAGGCCCCAATCGGAGAGACTTCAGAGAAGAACCGGCCCCCTACGGGGCCGGTTCTCTTTGTTATTTCTCCGCGTGGCCCTCAGTCGCGCCGATGTGGACTGGTCTCGACCGCCTGGAAGACCGGAAGTACGGGGCTTAGGTCGCGCTCGTCCTCCGGCTCGGCGGACGATCCATCGAGTTTCGCCTTGTACCAGTCGGCGGCTCGGCGTGTCGCCTGTTCATACGCATTCCACAGCTCGTCTTCCGGCAACGCAGACCCCCCTGTCTCGTCTGGGGCGTCGTGGAGGTCTACGCTCGACTGGCCGGAGAACTGGGCACCCTCTCTCACCACCAAGAGCTTCGATCGGATCTTCCCCACCAGCCGGCCACCGGCGGCCAGCTCGGTCCTCGTTCGCGCACGGATATTGCCCCTGAGCTCTCCACCCATCACCACGTTCTCGGCCCGGATATCGGCCTCTACGTGGCTGTGAGAAGAGAGGATCACGTCGCCTCGCGCGGCGATCGTCCCCCTGGCCTCTCCGTCGATGCGGATCGACTCGGCTGACAACAGGGTTCCCTCCAGCTGGGTCCCACGTCCCACCACGGTCATCTGAGGGCCGAGGGTTTCCCTGATTCCGGGTTCGTCCGGCTCGTCCAGATCCTGTCCGTCCTGCGGGTCTCGTCGCCTCAACATCGCTCAGTCTCCTGACGTCGGGCTTTGCTCGTCTGCTCGGGCATCGTCCTTCCCGCTCTCACCCTTTAGGGAACGATCACGCCCTAAAGATTCGGGTCGCGTGGTCCGATGGCTCTGCCAAGCGGTATTGCAGCGTACGTGGTCGCGAGGACAGGGTGCGAATGGATCTAAACGAGGACCCCGGCGCGCACCGAGGTGCACCAAGTTTCGTGGGGACCCCCCGCCTGAAATTCGTCCCCCCGCCGGAGCTTCCAACTCCCGAGTACGCGACTCTCCAAGAGCGGGCGAAGGCGCTGGGGATCGACGCGCTCGTTTGGCTCGCCGCGGCCGTTCCGCTCGCAATCCTTTTTGGAGGCATCAGCTCGTCGAACGGGCTCCTCTGGATCAAGTTCAGCGGCCCTCCGATCCTCATGGCGACAGTCCTGTGGCTCGTCTACATGATGCTGATGGAAGTGAGGTACGGGGCCTCCATCGGCAAGCGTGCCAGGGGGCTCCGCGTGGTCATGGAAGACGGGAGCCAGGTGACCGCGGAAGCCACGCTGATCCGCAACCTGATGAGATTTCTGGACGCGTTTCCGTACGTCGTCCCCTACCTCGTTGGAGCGGTGGCTATCTCGAACTCATCGACCATGCAGCGACTGGGCGACCGGACCGCCGAGACCATCGTGGTGGTTGCCACGCCCGACAGCTCCGCGCCCTCGTCCTGAGCCCCCGGCGAGCCACGGGCTCGTTGAGAGGGAATCCAGCGAGCGGCATAGCCCCCGAGGCCCAGCCGATAGCCGCCTAGCCTCCCCGCCTGGCCCCAAAGGCTTTCCCGCTCTCACACACTCCGTCCACCGGGCGCTCGCGAGTCGTGGTCGAGGCTGTCCGCTCCCGGCCAACCCTTTCGAACGTCCTCCCCTGCCCGCATGGCCCGGAAGCCCGTCGGGGGACTCATTCTGAGGAAATGGACTATCGGCCGATGGCCGGAGCCGACCCCCGTCTGGAGGATAGGGAGGTTCAGCCCGGATAGCCGGCGATGGGCCGAGTTTCGCGGGGAGGAGGCGCATGACCAACCGAGGCACCGTGTTCGCGGATTCGGTCTCGGCCATGTTGAAGCTGGCGCAGTCTGACCCCGAGCAGGCCCGCGTCGCGCTCTTGGCCCGCGGAGACCAGGTGCTCGCGGCGCTGCGCGAGTCCCTGCTGCCTGCGGCGAAGGAGTCCGAGCGAGTCGTCGCCCTGATCGACCTCTACCTGCAGGCGACCTTCGAGATGCTGTTCGAGGCGGCGCGTTCTGACGACCGCATCGAGTTCGGCGAAGCCGAGATCAAGGCGTGGGAGGTGGCCGACGTCTTGGACAGAGGCGCCGAAGGAGCGAGGCACGGCGATCGTGACGCCTTGCTCGCGTCGATGCGCGCGGCAGAGTCGATCCTCGGCATCGCCGCCTGACCTGCGATTGCGCTTGAGCGCCTGAGGGCCGCCCGGGCACTCCGAGGTGGCTACCCGTCCTGGACGTCGGGGTTCGGTGGGGGGTCCTCCGGGATCACCGTCACGCCGTCGTCCTCGGATGGAGCCGGGGTCTCCGTCGACTCAACAGGTGCTCGAGCGAGGTCGTCCAGGGACGCCAACTGTGCGGTGAGGCCGTCGACGGCGGTCGCGACCGGGCGAAGGGCGTCGTCGATACCTCGGCCGATCTCCAGTGCTTGAATCTTGATTTCGTCCAGGGCGGCTTGCAGCGAGGCGATCATCGGCGCGGCTCGATCTCGCCATGACGTCATCGATTCGATGTCCCGCTCGATCCGCTCTCTCTCGACGTCGACGGCGCGGAGCTCCTCGTCCGCACGGACCCGAGTGGAATCAAGGATGTTCGCGACCGCCTGTTCGGCGACCTCGATCACTGCGGCCAGCTCGCTCGCGGTCTTCGGGGTGGGCCGCTCCTCCTCGCTCGGTTTGGCCGGCGCCGCGATTGGCGTTTCGCTCTCGATCAGCTCCCGATAGCCTTCGACGAGGTGTTCGAGTTCGGTCATGCGTTGCTGCTGGGCGATCACCGTTGCCTTGTACTCGGCAGCCTCGTCGAGGGCCCGTTGCAACGACTCATCGCTCCCCGGCACCTCGGCGGTCGCCAGGCGTTCCGCTTGCGCGTTGCGCAATTCCTCGAGCTCGTTGCGCAGGGGGAGAACCTCGGCTTCCAAGGACTCGCGCTGAGCAACTGATCCCTGGAGATCCGCGGTCAGCGACGTAGAGAGCTCCTGAGCGGCCGCGAGCTGGCTCTCGAGCTCCGCGAGCCGACCCTGCGTCTCGGCCAGCTGGGACGACACGCTCTCCAGCTGCTCCGTCACGCTGGCGTCCTTCGAGGCGCCGTCGAGCAGTTCTTCCTTCTCGGAGAGCACCTCCTCGACGCTCTCCGAGGTGTAACCGCCAAAGAGCCTGCGCTTGAGTTCGGCCATCATGCGTCCTTCGGGAGGGCCGTGGCCCTGGTTTAGGGATTATCGGCGCGACCCGCGGGCGGTTCAAACATTTTCGTGCCGGCCTGCTACCGGCCCACGAGCCCGAATTCCGGGGGAGCTGACGGCTATTCTGAGCTCGGCCCGGGTGCCGGAACAGGCGAGACGGAGGTGCCTTAAAAGCACCGGTCCGAAAGGACGTGTGGGTTCGAGTCCCACCCCGGGCACCGACCATCGCCGAGCGTCCGCTCCGGGTCCTCTCCGCCTAAGATCGGCCCGTGCGCCAGTCGGGAACGGTCGAGCTCGCCACCGCGAAGATCTACTACGAGGTCGAGGGAGCCGGCCGTCCGCTGCTGCTGATCCACGGTGGGCTGGGCAGCTTGCGAATGTGGGACGGCAACGTGCCAGCGTTCGCGACGCGCTACCAGGTCATCCGGTACGACACGCGCGGGTTCGGGCGCACCGAGACAGAGGACGTGGAATTCACGAACGGCGATGACGCCGTCGCGGTGCTCGACCATCTCGGCGCCGGATCCGCTTACGTCATCGGTCAGTCGCGTGGAGGAAGCATCGCGCTCGACATGGCGATCGATCGTCCCGACCGCGTCGACGCGTTGATCAGCGTCGCCGGCGGGATCAGCGGGTTCGAGTGGGAACCGCCCGCGGGAACCGAACCGCCACCCTGGGACGAGATGGAACGGCTATGGAACGACAAGGACTGGGACCGGCTCGCGGAACTGGAGACGCGAGTGTGGGTCGATGGCTGGGGGCAATCGAGCACGCGCGTCGACCCCGACGTCCGTCGCACAGTCCACGAATGGATCTTGACGACGTACAAGCAGGAAAAGGTCGAGGGGAAGCCGCAACGCCTCGACCCACCGGCTGTCGAGCGCCTCGATCAGGTGGACGTCCCAACGCTCGTGATGGTCGGAGCCGTCGACGCGCCGGCCGAGGTCGAGGCGGGGCACCATCTGGCCAGGTCGGTGACCGACGCACGGCTCGTGGAGTTCCCCAATGTTGCCCACATGATCCACCTGGAAGAGCCTGAGCGATTCAATAGCGTGGTGCTCGAGTTCCTCGACGAGGTCGAACGGCGCCGTCGGCCGCCGGGCTGAGATTCCGCTCGAAGAGCATGCTTCTCGATGACATCGCTCGGACGTCGACGGCGCTCGCCGCGACCTCGGGACGCCGGGCGAAGATCGACCTCATAGCCGATTGCCTACGACGGCTCCGACCGGACGAGGTTCCCGTCGCGGTTGCCTATCTATCGGGGCAGCTGCCGAACGGAACGATCGGCGTCGGATGGGCTTCACTCCGCGATCTTCCGGAGCCGGCGGCGACGCCGACCATCGAGCTGCTCGACGTCGACGCCGCGTTCGCACATGTCGCCGCGGCGACCGGCAAGGGCAGTCAAGCGGCGCGTCGCCGCGAGATTGCCGAGTTGTTCGCTCGTTCGACCGAGCCGGAACGGCGGTTCCTGGTAGGCCTGCTGCTCGGGGAGCTGCGGCAGGGCGCCCTCGAAGGGGTGATGGTCGAGGCCGTCGCCAGGGCGGCCAACGTACCCGTGTCCGAGGTCCGACGAGCGCTCATGGTTGCGGGAGATCTCGGGCCGGTGGCGGCGGCCGCGCTCGCCGACGGATCGGCAGGGCTTGCGGGTTTCCGGCTGGGCGTGATGCATCCCGTTCAACCGATGCTCGCGCAAACCGCGGACGGCATCGACGATGCGATGCGGCGTGTTCACCCGGCGGCCGTCGAGTGGAAGCTCGATGGGGCGCGTCTCCAGGTTCACGTGTTGGACCGCGAGGTCCGTGCGTTCACTCGGAACCTCGCCGACGCGACCGACCGGGTGCCGGAGGTCGTCGATGCCGTCGGACGCCTCGGTATGCGGTCGACGATCCTGGACGGCGAGGCGATCGCCCTCCGGTCGGATGGACGACCACATCGGTTCCAGGTCTCGATGAGCAGGTTCGCCAGCAGGCTCGACGTCGACCGGCAACGCGCGACGACGCCGCTGTCCACCTTCTTCTTCGACTGCCTGCACATCGACGGCGAGGATCTGATCGACCGGCCGGCGCGTGACCGGTTCGAGGTCCTCGATGCCCGGTTGCCGGCTGACGTTCGCGTGCCGAGGATCGTCGCGGAGACCGACGCGCAGGCCGAACCGTTCCTCGATGACGCGCTGGCCCACGGACACGAAGGCGTCATGGTCAAAGCACTCGACGCGCCTTACGAGGCCGGGCGCCGCGGCGCGGGCTGGCTGAAGGTGAAACGCGCCAACACGCTCGATCTCGTTGTGCTCGCCGCAGAGTGGGGCCACGGTCGCCGACGCGGGTGGCTGAGCAACTTGCATCTCGGCGCTCGGGATCCGGAATCCCGCGGGTTCGTGATCCTCGGCAAGACGTTCAAGGGAATGACGGACGAGATGCTCGCCTGGCAGACGGAGCGGTTCCTGACGATCGAGACGGGTCGCGACGACTACACCGTCTACGTGCGCCCCGAGGTCGTCGTCGAGGTCGCCTTCGACGGCCTCCAGACGAGCAGTCGATATCCCGGCGGCCTAGCTCTCCGGTTCGCGCGGGTGAAGGGCTATCGGCCCGACAAGCGGCCCGAAGACGCCGACACGATCGACACCGTTCGCGCCATCCACGACGGCCATCCCCGAGGCACGTGATGTCGACGACGAAACGAGCCGACAAGCCGACGCTCCTGACGCGCACGTTCCTCACGGTGGCCGCGGCCGAGCTCGCCTACTTCACCGCCGACGGCGTGCTGCTGCCGGCGCTGCCGCGCTACGTCGAGGGACCGCTCGGCGGCGGCAATGTCGCCGTGGGGCTCGTGGTCGGAGCTTTCAGCCTTACCGCGTTCTTTCTCCGGCCGTGGGCGGGTCGGCAAGCCGATCGTCGTGGACGCCGCATCTTGATGGTCGTCGGGGCGTCGATCTTCGCCCTGTCCGTCGCCGGCTACCTCTTCGCCACGTCAGTTCCGGCGCTGGTCGCGATGCGCCTTTTGACCGGCGCCGGTGAGGCGTTCTTCTTCGTCGGCGCCGTCAGCGCCAACCTCGATCTCGCCCCGCCGGAGCGCCGGGGGGAGGCGATGAGCTTCGCGTCGCTCGCGCTCTACCTCGGGATCGGTGTGGGTCCGCTCATCGGGGAGGCCGTGATCGGGTGGCTCGGTTTTCGCGCGGCCTGGCTCGTCGCGATCGGGCTGGCCGCCGTTGCCGCGGCGCTCGCGTCTCGCCTGCCATCGATGACGCCGGCACACGCGACGGCGCCAAGAAGACCGCGTCTGATCCATCCCGCTGGGCTCCTCCCGGGGTTCGTGCTGCTCACTGCGATCTGGGGGATGGCCGGGTTTCTGGCGTTCGTACCGCTCTACGCGCTGGACCTGGGGATGAGTGGGGCCGGCCTCGTCCTCGGGCTGTTCTCCGGGATCGTCGTCTTGATCCGGAGCGTCGGCGCACGGATCCCGGATCGACTCGGGGCGTCGCGCGCATCGCGGATCGCGCTGGTCCTCTCCTCTATCGGCCTGGCAATCGTGGGGCTTTGGCGAGAGCCCGCCGGGCTCGTGATCGGCGCGGCCGTGCTCGGGGTGGGCGTGGCACTGTTCACGCCGGCGCTGTTCGCGCTGGCGGCAAACTCAGTCGAGGCCGTTGAGCGCGGCGCGGTCATGGGTACGACGAGCGCATTCTTGGATCTGGCGTTCGGGCTCGGCCCCGCGACGCTCGGCTTCGTGGCGGCCGCGATCGGCCGGAGCGGAACCTTCCTGGCAGGTGCGGTGGTCGCCGCGGTCGGACTCGTGCTGGTGATCGCGACCGGCCTCGGCCGCCCAGTGCGCGGGGTTGCGCCGGATGAGCAACCTCGGGTCGCTGAAATCGAGGCGTAGCCCTCCTCCCGGCCGGGTAACCCTCCCACCCAGGAGGTGAGGCATGTCCGTCGGAATGCTGCTGTTGAGGATCGTGGTAGGGACGCTGTTCATCGGGCACGGGACACGAAAGCTGTTCGGCTGGTTCGGCGGGGACGGGCGCCAGGGTACGGCCGAGCTCGTCGGCTCGCTTCGGTACTACCCACCCAAGACCGTGGCGATCGTTCTCGGGCTTGCCGAGACCATCGGCGGTGCGCTCCTCTTGCTCGGTCTTCTGACGCCCGTCGGCACCTCGCTGATCGTGGGCGTGATGGTGAGCGCGATTCTGGTCGTGCACGCCCCCAAGGGCTTGTGGAACGCGGATGGAGGGGTGGAGCTTCCTCTCGTCTACATCGTCGCGTCCTTGGCAGCGGCGGTGGCCCCGGGCCGCTTCTCTCTCGACAACGCGCTGGGGATCGGCTGGAACGGCCGCGTCGCGGCCGTCGCGGCGCTCGGCGTGGGGATCATCGTTGCCGTGGGCCTCGCCGTTCGGCGGGACGTCGTCCGGCCCGAGCCGGCGACGGAGGAGCTGCCAACCCAGGAGCATCATCGGGCGGCGTAGTCAGCGTGCAAACACCTAGCGGGCGATGGACTCGATCAGGTCCGCCGCTTGAGCTTTTCCGTCGCGGCGGCGAATCTCCTGGCCCTCCTTGGCCATCCGCTCGCGCAGTGCGGTGTCGGCGAGCAGACGGTCGATCGCCTCGTGAAGCTCGCGGTCCTCGAACGCGTACGTATCCAGGCGCGCTCCGTAGGAGAGCTCGTCGACTCGCTGCGCGTTGTCGTACTGATCCCAGAAAAGGGGCAGGACGATCATCGGTTTCCCGAAGTGGAACGCCTCGGTAGTCGTGTTGTTCCCCCCGTGCGTGATGACGAGGTCGACGAGGGGCATGATCGAGGTCTGCGGGACGCGTGCTGCGCCCCACATGTTGTCGGCCAGCTCGATCTCGTCCGCCCGCGGTCCCATCGAGACGAGATAGCGATGCGGCGTCCTCGACAGGACATCGACGAGTCGACGCATCAGCTCCACATCGGCGGAGCCGAGTGAGCCGAGCGACAGGTAGACGAGGGCGCCGTCGCCGCTGGCTAGGGACTTTGGGACCTCGAACGGCTCCTCGGTCTCGCGCACGCTCGAATCAACGCGTCGCCACGTTTGCGTGAGCGGCTGAGATCGCCGGTAGTCGGCGAGCTCCGGATACAGGTACACGTTGAGCGCGGCCGACTCGTGGATGAACTCCAAGTCGGGAAGCGGGGGCGCTGCCTGTTCCCTCACCCAGGCGTCGAACGACGTCCACAGCTCGCGGTGCGTCCGTTCGTACTCGGCGCGGTACTCGTTCCATTCCGAGCGGTCCGCCTCGGGGTAGCCGCTGAAGGTCGGCGGCAGCGCCGGATCCTTCATCTCCAGCGGATTGCAGCTCATGATGCGGACCCACGGCGCGCCGCTGGTCATGAGCGCCGGGAAGCAACACACGTTGTCCTCGACGATCACGTCGGGCTTCGTGCGATCGATGATCGCACGAAGGCGGGACTCGCAGTACTTCGCGCCGTCGATCAGTGACTCCCACACCGGCCTGATGAACGTCTGGAGTTGCTCGATCGTTGGTTTGCGGAACTCCGGCGCGGTCTGGGTGATGAAGTCGGTCCAGAATTGGCCTGCCTCCTGTTCCTCGTCGGCGGGAGGTGCCAGGTCAACCAGGTCCTCCTCGAACCCCAGGGGCTCCAGCCGGCCCTTCCACGACGCCTCGGCGGCGAAGACGACGTGATGACCGCGCCGCTCGAGGACCTTGCCGATGCCAACGCAGTTGTTGGTCGGCCCGTAGGCGCTCTCGGGCATGAACAGGACGGTAAGCCGGTCACCCATAGCGGAGGACCAGCGTCCGCATCACCTCACCGGACGACGATGGTCCCGGTCATACCGGCGTGGATCGTGCACCTGTATCCGAAGGTGCCGGCACGGCGGAACCGGCGCGTGTAGCGTTCGCCGGGCTGGAGCGTCTCGTTCCACTGCCCGCCGTTGGAGGTCGTCGTGTGCGTCACGCTGGCGCGGTTGACCCATCGCACGCGATCTCCGCGCGCGATCCTAATGCGCCCCGGCTGGAAGACGTTCCCGTCGACCATCCGGACCCGGTGGGTCTCGATCGTCCCGAGCGGCTGCTCGGCGGCCGCCGTCGGCACGACGAGCGCGAACGCGAAAACGGCGATCACGGCGACACGGAGCAGGGTCTTCACGACTACACCACCTCCCGGCGTCGATTCACTGGTTACTACGGACGTCGGTGCCGACGCGATTCCGGGGGTCTCACACGAGCTTGGCGGTCAGGTCGATCTCCGAGACCGCACCGAGCGCCAGCGAGATCGGGCAGTTCTTCCTGGCCCCCTCGGCGATCTCCTGGAATCGGTCCTCATCGATTCCGGGGACGGACGCCTCGCTCGTGAGCTGAATACGTGTGATGGTGAACCCGGAGTCCCCCTTGTCCAGGTGAACGCGGGCAGTGGTGGCGATGTGCTCGGGCGTGAAGCCCGCGCTCCCCAGATCGCCGGACAGCTTCATGGAGAAGCACCCGGCGTGAGCGGCCGCGATCAGTTCCTCGGGGTTTGTCCCCGATCCTTCCTCGAATCGTGATGAGAAGGAGTACGCCCCGTCGAAGGCTCCCTCCCCGAACCGCATGTGCCCCGAGCCCTCACGCAGGGTCCCCGTCCACTCGGCGTCGGCTGTCCGAACCGGCATGACGCACCTCCCATCTGTGGGTCGAGAGTTCGACCCTACCGAAATGCGCC
This sequence comes from Actinomycetota bacterium, assembly GCA_035640355.1. Taxonomy (NCBI): domain Bacteria; kingdom Bacillati; phylum Actinomycetota; species Actinomycetota bacterium. The sequence goes on along the minus strand of DASQWI010000027.1, from coordinate 39,967 downwards.
GCGCCGGTTAGAGCGAGGGCTGGCAGACCATCAACAGGAACTCGTGCGGGTCGACCGCGTCGGCCTCGAGCGTCGGGTCGACAGGGTCGCCTTCGTACGGGTGCCATTCGAAGTGGACGTGCGGCGCGCCGGTGTTGCCGGTGGCGCCGACGTACGCGACGACGTCTCCGGCCTCGACCGGTCCGAGCTGGCCGTAGGCGGAGTTGTGGGCCATGTAGACGTAGCCGTACTCACCGTAGACGTTGACGGCCATCCCCCCGAGTCTGTTCGGTGAGGCTTCGGCGATGCCGTCGAACGGCGCCACCACCGGCGTTCCCATCGGCGACATCATGTCGTTGCCCTGATGGATGTGGTCGCCTCCGCGCTTCTTCGACCGGTGAACCCAGATGCCGAAGTCGTCGGCGATCGCGTTCGGGCCCTGGATGGGGCAGACGGCGAACGGCCGGATGCTCGAGATGTGCTCGAGGATCTCGTCCTTCCGTTGTCGCAGCATCGCGCTCAGCTCTCGCGACCGCGCCAAGCGGTCGCGGAGCTCGGCGCGATCGACCTCGAGTTGCTGAAGCGCGAACTCTCGCGCTCGCTGGAGGCGTGCCATCTCGGTTCGCGCACGCGACAATCGCTCGGCGTTCTCGTTCACCTTGCGCGCGAGCACCTCGTCGCGACGGTTCATCTCCGTGAGGAACGACATCCGCGCTGCGGCATTTTGTGCCGACGACGCGGTGAGCAGGTACATGACCGGCGCGGCCGGCCCCTGGATGTAGACCTCGCGGTTGCGCTCGTCGAGCTGCTCTTGGAGCCGGAGCATCCTGGCTTCAAGTAGGTCGAGCTTGCTCTGGAGCACGGCCATGCGCTCGTCGGCTTCGTGGATCTGGTCCTGGCTCTGCGAGATGCTCGTGGCCAACCGGTTCATCTCTCGCTGAAAGATCCGGAGCTTCTTCTCGCGAGCCCGGATCTTCGTCTTGGTATCGCGAAGCTCGTGCCGCGCCTCGCGCAGCTCCTTGTCGTCGGCGCCCCACACGACGTTCGTTGACGCACCAAAAAGCAATACGGCCGCCAAGGCGGCCGCGACGAACCGACGTGCGTTGCGGGCGCGACGCATCGAGCGCGAACTGTACGGCGCTCTCCGGTCTCCGCGCTACGGCGAAACGCCCTAGGCCTCGAACGTTTGATCGTCGCCATCCGGTGGATCGACCATATGGGCGAAGGCACTGATGCGCCTGGGTGATACAGTCGCTCGTCCCGCCTGCTGGCGGGTGATTTCGGGGTCGACGGCGCAACTTTCCGGCTGCTCGGGGCGTTGCGTTATGGAGGCCTACCTTGGTCATTCGGCTCAACGACGTTCGCCGCGGCACAGGGGAGTACGACTCCCTAGACGACCGCATGCTCGTCCTGGACTTCCAGGCCGGTAACCCCGAGGCGTTCGTCGAGATCCACAAGCGCTATGGCGGGCTCGCTCGTCACGTTTGCCGACGCCTGCTGGCGAATCAGCACGACGCGGAGGAAGCCCTCCAGGAGACGATGATCCGCGTCTTCCAGGGCCTCTACCGGTTCAACGGTCGGTACAAGCTCCAGCCATGGATCTCCCGGATTGCGACCAACGTCTCGCTGGACATGATCCGCGCGAGAGCCCGGCGTCCGGTGCACGACGACAATGCCGTCGACGAGCACGATCACGTCGACCCGGCGGACCGGCCCGAGGAGGCCTTCGAGCGCTTGGTGCAGCGCGACCTGGTGCTCTCGGTGCTTTCCGATCTCCCCGACACGCACCGACACGCGCTGATCCTTCGCGAGCTCGAGGGCCGCTCCCATCGCGACATTGGTGCCGCCATGGGGATCAGCTCTTCGCAGGCGAAGGCGTTGATCCACCGGGCGAAGGGGAGCTTCCGAAGGCGGTGGATGCAGAAGGTGGCCGAGCGCGGCGGTCTCGCAGGCGTGGCCTTCCTCCCGCTGCTCTGGCTTGTGCGAGTGGCCGACACGGTCCGACGCGTGGCGGATCGCGCGGGACAGACCTTCCAGGCCGCGCAAACGGCGGTGCCAGAGGTGGTCACGTCCGCCGCGACCCAAAGCGTCGTTGCCACGACGAGCAGCAGTGGGTTCGGCGAGCGGGTGATCGCGGCCGGGATGACCCTGCTCGTAGCCGGAGGTGTGACGGTCGGGGCCACCGCCATCGCCAAGCACGATAGAGATGCCGATCGCCAGGGCGCCCGGGCCACGGCGTCGCCTGCTGTGGTTCAGCCGTCGCCACAGCCACCCAAGGTGATCGAGCCGAAGCCCGAGCGAGAGCGAGTGATCGAGAAGTCCACGCCAAAGGAAGCCCTGGTCCCGCCGTTGGTGATCGAGGCGGAGGAGGTGGTCGAGCCCAGCCCGACGGTTTCACCGCCGGTTACTTCCGAGACGCCTTCGCCGGTACCGACGGAGTCGCCGTCGCCGGAGCCGACGCAGGAACCATCTCCCGACCCCGTCCCAACGGTCCCGCCGCCGCCGGCCTGGAGCTTTGACACTGTCGGACTCGGAGCCGGCCAATTCGAGCGGACCTCGTCGAAGGTCACCGGCAGAGCGGGACAGCAGGTGGTCTTCTCGGAGACCGCCGTCGCGCCGCGATCGGATAGCGGCGGTTCACGGACGGAATGGGTGCATGTGGAGTACTGGGGCTCGATGATCGACTCGTCCGGCATGACGGGGCTGTGGCTATGGGTGGACGCGCCAGACGGCACCTATCGCTTCGACGGGAGGGGATTCCTTACCTCCGTAAGCGGCGCCAAGGGCGAGGGGGTCACGTATGAGTTCTCGGGGAGCTATGCACTGGCGGAACAACAAGATTCCTCAGTCGACCCCGCGACCACGGATACTCTTCCGCTCCACGGGGGAACGTTCGTACTGCGACTTCGGTTCTGGCTCGACGGAACGTCGTTGTACTCAGTAGGCATGAAGCTGTCGGAGGCCTGAACCGTCTCGATGCGTCGGCGGCGCTTCGTCGGAACCAGACGATCTCCGGCGGGGTCTATTGGGTCGCCCCACTTCTGTGACACTGGTTGCCCCGACTGGACGTTGGTTTGCCCCAACTGCAGGTGATGAATAGGGTTAGCGCCTCAGCTCGGCAGGGAGGGGGACGAGCGCATGTTCGATCGACGGTATCCCACTGAAGGTGAAACGAGACGCCGACTGGCTTCGATCCTCGTTCTATCCTCCGCGATCCTGCTGATCATGCTGGTGTTGGCGCCGCCGGCCTCGGCCGCGACGTGCGACAACACCCCGGCCTCCGATCTCGACGTTACGATGGCGGCAAGCGAGGCACTTACCTTCACTGTTGGGACCAGCAATGAGATCCGGGTCAACGGGAACGACACCGACAGCGCTCCTTGTGACGCCGCAATCGTTCTCGACACGGGCGATATCACGGCGATCGACATTGTCGGGACGAATGGCAACGACTCAGTAACCATCAGCCAGGCGGGAACCGCGTCCTGGCCCGATGCGATCAACTTCTCGTTTGACGGTGAGGGCGGAACCGACACGCTCACGATAACCGGCGACACGGCAGCCGATACCATCGTCTTCGGCAGCACCGCGATCAATCTCGACGCCACGGGGAGCAATGACATCACCGTGAGCGACACCGAGACGTTCGTCGTGAATGCCGGTGACGGGGGTGACACGGTTTCAGGTGCAGGTGCAGGCACGCCGACCACGGGTAGCGCCTTCGCTTCGGCCATGACGATCAACGGCCAGGCGGGAGGCGACAACCTCACGGGTGGCAACGGCAACGACACCATCAACGGCGGCACCGACACCAGCAATGACACGATGAACGGCGGGGCCGGTACCGACACGCTGACATACGCCGGGGTCACGAGCGCCGTCACCGTTACCCTCGGTACGACAACCGCTCAGAACACCGGAGGAGCGGGGACGGACACGATCTCGAACTTCGAGAACCTCACCGGCGGCTCCGGGGCGGACACACTGACCGGTTCCACCATCAACAACACCATCAGCGGCGGTGCGGGCAACGACACGGTCAACGGCGGCGCCGGTAACGACAGCCTCTCGGGCGGGGATGGCGACGACACCCTGATCGGCGGTGCCGGGAACGACACGATCAACGGCGACGCAGGGACCGACACCGTGAGCTACACAGGCTCGAACGCCGCCGTCACCGTGAACCTCTCGCTCGCGACGGCCCAAAACACGGTTGGCGCGGGCACCGACACCATCACGAACACGGAGAACGCTACCGGTGGCAACGGGAACGACACCCTTACCGGCACGACGGGAACGAACGTCCTGAACGGGGCCAACGGCAACGATGTCCTTACCGGCGGCGACGGCAACGACACGCTCACCGGCGGGAACGGCTCGGACACCGCGGCGTATGCGGGAGCTGCCGCCGCGGTGACCGTCGACGTGTCAGCCGGAACCGCTTCGGGTCAGGGCTCCGACACGCTGTCCGCGGTTGAGAGCGCGACGGGGTCGACGCACGACGACACGCTTGTCGGGAGCAGCGCTGCCAACACGCTTCGTGGTGGAGGCGGTAACGACAACCTCTCAGGAGCCGACGGCGACGACACGCTCGGCGGCGGAAGCGGGAACGACACCGCCAATGGCGGCACGGGTAACGACTCCGTCAGACTCGGGGCCGGCGACGATGCCTCCCGTGGCGGCGGAGGGAACGATGCCCTCCGAGGAGGCAGTGGCAACGACGCCCTGCGGGGCGGAGCCGCGAACGACACCCTCCGTGGGGGCGCCGGCAACGATCGCCTCAGGGGCGGTCCGGGCAACGACACCTGCAAGGACGGCCCGGGGAGAGACTCGGTCGCCGGCTGCGAGAACTGACCCAAAACGAACGGTGTGGGGATCGGCGTCGGTCTTCGGATCGAGGCCGATCCCTCACCCTTCGGCTACGTGAACCGTAGGCGGAGCAAGAACGCGTCCCGGTCGCCCGCGTAGTTCTGACCTTCGAAGGTTCCATGCGTGGTGCCCGTGACGTACAGCGACGTGGCATCGATCGCCGCACCGTACGCCTGGTCGAAGTCGATCGTCCCGAGCTGCATGGTCCAGATCGGAGCTCCTCCCTTCCGCATATAGCGGCTGGCGAACACGTCAGTCTCGCCGAGCAGGCCGGGGTCCGTCGTCAGGGCTCCGAGCGTCGATCCGACGACGTAGACGCCGCTTCGCACAGCAACGATCGCTGCGGCATCGTCGTCGGCCGCGGTCCCGAACTGGTCGCTCCACGTCGGGGAGCCGTTGGAATCCATCGCCTGAACGAACGCGTCCAGACCGCCCGAGGCCTCCTGGTCCGGGAATGTCCCGCTCGTGGATCCGCCCACGAACACCCGCCGCTTGAATCCTGCAACCGCTGTGGCGACGTCATTGCCGATCGTCCCGAACTGCTGCGTCCATGCCACTCGCCCGTCTGACCAATACGCGCGGACGAAGGCGTCCGAGTCCCCGACCGAGGAGCCGCCCTGCAGCGATGCGTCCGTCCATCCGGCCGTCACCGGATGGATGCCGCGGAGGCCGAGTGCGCGGATCTCGTCCGTCCCCGCGCTACCGAACTGGCGGATCCACACGCGGGTGCCGCTAGGCGAAAGCTTGGCTATCCACGCGTCCCGTCCCCTCGCCCCCGCTCCCGGTCTGACAACTCCGTCCGTCCAGCCGGCCACGTACACACCGGATGCGGGTGTAGCGGCGATCGCCGTCGCCTGCTCGTCGGCTCGCGTTCCGAATTGTGTGAGCCACTCGAGATGGCCGGACGAATCGAAGCTCGCCACGAACGCGTCGTCACGACCGCGGGCGGTCTCACCCGGCAGGCGTCCGTCGGTAAAGCCGCTCACGTACACCCGGTTGCCGGCCGCGCTCGCGGCGAGGGCCTGGTCGATCCCCGTCGACCCGAACAGTCGCGTCCAACGGACCTTGCCATCACTGTCGTACGCGCGGACGAAGGCGTCCGACAGGCGGCGGTAGGCCTGAGTGAGTTGGTAGTTGGTGAACCCGGCGACGTACGGACCGCCGCGCCCGGCCGTCGCCGCGTACCCGAGGTCGTACCGGCTGGTGCCGAACTGACGCGCCCACGCCAGCGAGGCCGACGAGTCGACCCCCCCACAGTGAATGCCTTCCACCAAGCATGTCTGGACGAGCTCGTCCAGGCGCTCCTGCTGCCACGTGTTCCAGAAGTCGGAGTGCATGGACCAGTAGGGACCGCTCGAGAGCGTGAGCCCCACCGACCCGTCCGCATTCGTCGGGTTCATGACCCCGTAGTGGATGCGTTGGCTGAGGCGAGGAAGGACGTGCGGGAACCCCGCTGGGCAGACTCCACCGACCTCATACGCCACGCTCCCCAACTCGAGACCGACGCCGTCCCAGCAGTTGGGGAGATTGACGATCGCGATGATCCCGTCCACGAACGCGTACTGCGACCACGGCGAGCAGTCATAGGGAGCGTCGCGACGGGGCGTCCTCACCTCACGGGTCTCCCCGCAGTACCACTGGACGTGCGGATTGTCACCGGCCGAAACGGCATCGCGGTTCCCGCCGATGACCTTCAACCCGGCTGGAATCGTCTCGGTGTGCTGTCCCGCGTTCCCCAGGTAGTAGATCCGCATGGCTTTCGGCTCGATCCGCTTGCCGTTCATGAATGCCGTTGGTGCCCAGTAGGGGGCGGTGTCGCTCGACGGCCGGCAGGTGGTCCGGCTGGACAGGAGCTCGCTGACCGTCGAAAACGCGTCGGCGGACCTGTTGCCGAAGAAATCGTGCGAGTGTGAGAGGCCGGGTTGGCCGGGGAACACGATCGGATCGTCCTGCAGGGTGTGTGTGTACCTGCAACGGACGACGAACTGCCCAACGCCCCCCGCCGCTTCGGCCTCGAACGGTGGCGTCACCAGGGATGCCAGCAGGAGGCTGCCAACGACGACGGCAGCGATGACGCCGACGCGTCGAGAGCGATCCACCGCGGAGGTGGGCCAGGGCACACGCTTCACGGCGGCCCATCCTAGCCGCCACCTGGTGGGCTGAGGCCTCCGCAGCAGGACGAGCATCGGCCTCGAATCCTCGCAACCTTTGGCCGTCTGAGCACGTTGTTTACTACAGAGAACACGCTCCGTGTTGCGTTTGCCAGGAGGCGAATGTCACGGCGCTGCCGGAAGGAGGGGGCCGGATGACTGTCGCCATTGCGCGGATCCCACGAGGGAGCAGGCGTTCCACGGCGCTCTCGACCGCTCTGTTGACCCTTAGCGTCCTGGTGGTTCCGATGGCCGGTGTTGCCGTGGCCAATCACGGCTCGCGAACGCTCCAGCTGACGCCGGAGACCGACGACAACCCCGTCGCCACTACCCACTCCGTAACCGCCACGTTGGACGCCGCGGCGGACGGGACCTCGGGCACGATCGAGATCGACTTCGAGGTGAACGGGCCAGGCGACCCGGATACGCCCGATGCCTACTCCCCGGCGACGCCCGACTTCACGTGCGACATCACCTCTGGGAACAGCAGCTGTTCCATCTCGTACTCGAGCACGGTCGTGGGCACGGATGAGATCGACGGCTGGATCGATCACGACAAGGACAACGCCACGCTCACCGGTGAGCTCGACCAGGCCGAGGGGCCCGACGCTGGGAACCCGTCCGTCGAGGAGCCGAGTGGCGGTGTCGACGCTCCTGGCGGCACGGCGGAGCCGGACACCACCGACGTCGTGACGAAGACGTGGGTCGCGGCTCTCCCCGCGAGCACAGTGTTGGACTGTGACGACGCGAGCGGCAACGACACGGAGACCAACCCCGTCACCGGATCGGGGTCGCGAGAGACCTACACGTGCACCGTCATCGACACGGCGCCCAATCCCGACGCGCCGGTCTCCGGGGCGAGGATCGACGCCGAGAACCTGAACGGCGCGAACGACCCCGACAACTCGGCGGCTGCGGGCACATCCGACTTCAACGACGCCTGCACGACGGGTGGGAACGGCAGGTGCACGGTCACCATCGCAGCGACGGAGTCGCAAGCCGGGGCCGCCGACATCTGCTTCTGGATCGACGAGGACGTCGACAACGTCTTCAACCCCGCCGGCGCGGAGAACGACGGCGGAGAGTGCGAGGAAGCGGTCGATGCGACCGAGAGCGACGACAAGACCGACACGGTCATCAAGACCTGGGGCAGTCTGGAGGCCCGGAACGTCGACGCCAGGCCCGAGGAGGCTACGAACGCTCCGGGAACTGTCCACCGTGTCACGGCCGTCGTCACCGACCGAGAAGGAGCCCCCGTTCAGGGCGTGAGCGTTACGTTCACCGAGAGCGGAGTCGGCACGTTCGTGGGCGGCGGATCGACGGTCACCGCGACGACCGACGACAACGGACGCGCCACCGCGGACACAACCACGCAGACGACCGAGACCGGGACCCAGACGATCACGGCCAGCCTGCCGACCACGGGAGGTGTGGACGAGTGCGAGCGGGCCGCTGGCGATCCGGCCGGCGCTCCCGCAGGTAACTGCAGCGACCAAGTCACCAAGACCTGGGACGTGTGTCCGGGTTTCGAGGGCGACAGCCGAAACCAGGTCATCGGGACTGCCGGGGACGACGAGCTTGTCGGGTCCGCGGGCCGGGACGTCATCTGCGGCCGCGGCGGGGACGACGTCATCCGCGCCCGCGGCGGTCGGGATCTGGTTCTGGGCGGTGCCGGTGATGATCGCATGAGAGGCGGTCGCGGCAACGACAAGCTCCGGGGTGGCAGACGGCCCGATACTGCGATCGGCGGTCGCGGTATCGACGTGTGTCGAAGTGCGCGGGTGAAGAGAGGCTGCGAACGATAAGCCGCAGGCGTGTCTGACCCTGCTGCTAGATTCGAGGCGTGGACGCCGCCGTGTGGACCGCGATCGGGCTACTCGCCGCTACGTCGCTTGGATCGTTGTTGTACCTGGGATCTCGGATCGACGCTCTCGGTTTCGCTCTCGGTTCCAGGGTCGACGGACTCGGCTCGAGGATCGACGGACTCAGCTCAGGGATCGACTCAAGGATCGACGGACTCAGCTCAACGATCGACGCACAGGCGGCACGACTGGACGCTCGGATCGATGCGCAGGGCACCGATTTGGGGCGTCGTTTGGACCGTCTCGAGGCGAACATGTCCGCCCTGACGACAGTCGTGAACACCTTGGCGACAGGGCTGAACGCCCATCGCGAGCGTCACGCCGGCTGATTCGGGCGTTCTACTGCTCGCCGGGATCCGCGCCGGGCAACACGAGCACCGCAGTCGTGACCCGTCGCTGTTGACCTTCGGACGGCCGGTTCACGACGTCGCCTTTGACCACCATCGTGCTCGAGCCGCCGCCGTCGAGGTTCAGCGCGTCGACGGCGCCGAGCTTCCGCATGGTATCCGCGAGCTCGCGAAGCGTTGAGCCGACCGACCATCTCGGCTGCCGGCCGTCGATCACTACCAGCAGGAGACGTTGGTTGGACGTCCATCCGATTGCCGTCCGGGGGTTGCGATTGCAGAACGTGGTAAAACACGGGTCGAAGGCGACCTGTCCGTCCTGAAGGAGCACGGGCAGTCCACCGATGACGTCGAACACGTCGTCCCACCCGAGTGCCCATCGAACTCGCATCGACGCGCCCGGCGTCATCGCGAGCAGCTGCGTCGCCTCGTCCGTGGCGGGCGCCGCCGAGAGCACCACACCGCCGCTTCGCGGCATCGCAGTTTCCGGACACCCAACCTCGTCGACGACGTGATCCACGAAGACGCCTCCCGGATCGGTAGCTGGCGACGTCTGCGGCAGCAGGCGAACCGAGCATGTGAACGGAGGCGGGGCCTCGAGCGAGCCACCCAGCGGGGAGAACGCCACGATCTCGCCCGGCGTCGGGCCCCCGTGATTCCACCGATCGATCCTCAATGTCTGTCCGGTGGTCTGGTTCGTCACCGTGACGTCCATTCGAGGCGTTCCCACGAACGCGTCCGTCTCGTCGCGTCGAAGGGCGAAGAACGCCGAGCCCGGTCCGGAGGTCTGCACGAGATCGCCGTCCTGCGCGAATGCGTGAACCATCCGGCCGACGTTGCGGACGCTGAAGTCACCGTTCGTCGCGGCCAGCGCGTCGTGCGCCCTGGCGATCCCGCTCGTCTCACGCCGCGCGGGCATCCTGGGCTTGGCGAGCGCCATGTCGACCGTGACGGCCTTCGATGGATCGATCTTCAGTACGAACGTCCGGCGCGGGACCTGCCGTTCGACGATCCGGGTGAACAGCACTCCCGGGGCGATCTTCTTCGTCCGGACGATCGGACGGAGCGACTGAAGGAGGTCTCGGTCACCGGCCTCGCCCGATGGGGACGCGGCCAGCGCGACCAGACAGGCCAGGGCCGTCGCCAGGAGCACCGAACGTCGGATGGTAGGTTTCACGGCCGGTCATCCTAGAGAGGTCTGATGCGTCGAACCACTCCCGTGCTCATCTTGCTCGTGGGCGTCCTGACGGCGGGGGACATCGCACCCGTTCGTGCTCAGATCACGCCCCAGGCGTCGGCGAACGGCCTGCTGGCATTCCGCTCGGACCGGGACGGGGACGCCGAGATATTCACCATGAGCGCAACCGGGGAGGGGCCGGTCAACCTCACCGACAACGAGGGGATCTCGGATTTGCAGCCCGAGTGGTCACCGGACGGGCGGCAGATCGCCTTCGTTCGACGCAAGCCTGAGACGGCCCGACCCGACCTGTTCGTCATGACCGCGGCCGGCAGAGGACGAACCCGCCTCACCAGGACGCCGGCACTGGAGCGTGACCCGTCGTGGTCGCCTGATGGAACGCGCATCGTCTACGCATCCCGGACAACGCCTGGCGCCCCCCTCCGCATCTTCGTGGCGAACGCGGACGGCTCCGCGCCCGATCAGCTCACGACGCAGGGGATTGGGTCCGCCGACCGATCGCCCGCCTGGTCGCCCGACGGCGCGAGGATCGCGTTCGTCTCCGATCGCGACGGCGGCTTTCCGGAGCTCTACCTGATGAACGCCGACGGCAGCGGCGTAAGACGGATAACAGTGAACTCCTTCGTCGACGGCAACCCGACCTGGTCGCCCGATGGCTTGAGCATCGCCGTCGAACGGTGCTGTCCGAACGGTTCGTCCGAGATCTACGCGATCGACGTCGCCACGCGGGTCGAGGTGAATCTCACGAACAGCCCTTCGCAGATGGACTTCGACCCCTCGTGGTCGCCCGACGCCACGACGATCGCGTTTGTCTCGTTCGTCGTGGGAGAGGGCAACGTCGACATCTGGTCGATGAACGCCGACGGCTCGAGCCCGGTGCGCCTGACGACTGACGCAGCCGTCGACCTGTCGCCGGACTGGCAGCCGCTACCGGTGTGAACGCTACGCGCCGGTGCGAGAGCTGACGGCTATTTCGAAGCGCCGCGGCGCTCTTTGGGGAACAGACGCGGGATGAAGTGGACGTCGTCGTACCGGTCCGAGGACCAGGGTGCAACGGGCGCCATGGTGAGGCGCGCCAGCCCCACGAGCGCGGAGTCGTAGTTCACCCGCCACCCTGCGAAGTCGCGCCAGCACTGATCACGGTCGGTTCGCACGCGTACGCCCCGGTTCGCCAGCCGGTCGTACACCTCGTCGAACTCCTCTCGCCTGATCGAGATCGGATCGTCCGGCCGAGGGTCGTGGTCGACGGGGATCTGGAAGAAGTCGGCGAGATGCCTGAGGCACAGGTATCCCGAGCGGATCATGTACTGCGGCTCGGGTATCCGGGGCGTGTCGATGGACGAGTCGTACAGCGACGCGGCGTCCAGGATCGCGCCCGCCGCGGTGATCCACGATTGGTCAGGGTGCGTCGAGCGGAAGAACGCCAGTGCGGGGAGCGCGCTGTGGCTCTCGTCGACGTCGGTGAACCAGTCCTCCCACTCCGCGAACAGATCGCGGAGGTTTTCCAGCCGGCCGACGATCCACGCGAGCTCGATCAGGTACACGCCCGTCGGCGGTTGGCCGGCTCGCACCTCGAGCTTGGCCACACCCCGCTCGCGGCGTTGGAACCCGCTGTACAGGCTGGGCAGGTAGGTGATGAACAGCGCGAGGAATACGAGGCCCGTCCCCGCCGCGACGAAGTCCAGCATCACGGCCGGCGCGCCCTCGCGGGTGGCGAATCCGAGGGTGAACATCGACGATCCCGCGATGGTGAACGCCTGGATCGGGCTGACACTCCCGAGCGCGTAGAACATCGCGGTGAACCCGATCAGGAGGATGGCGACCCACACGACCAGCAGCGTGATGAGAGCGACGGGTGCGTAGTACGCCATGACCCGATCGCGCATGGCGTAGTCCTGCCGCTCGCCGGCCCACGGCCGAAGGATCCTGCGAACCCCGATGAACACGGCCCTGCCGAGCGTGTTACGGAGCGCGCGAGGAACGAGGAACGTCCGGATGACCGAGCGGACCCCCCACACGACGACCGCTGCTCCCGCCAGGAACAGCAGCACGCGCAGAGCGATCAAGAGGCATCGAGCTCCGCGAGGATCCGCACGGTCTCGCACCCCACCCGGGCGAGTTGCTCCACGAGGTCGGCGTCCGTTCGGAACGACTCCTCCGGGACGAACTGCTCGTTCGTCGTTTCGAACACGTCATCGACCACGAGCGCGACGGCTCCGCCGCGGAGGCCCCAGATGCGGGTCAGCACCATGATCACGCCCGCCTCCATCTCGACGGCCAGAACGTTCGCTCGACGCGCGTCCTCGTAGAACTCGCGCCAGCCGGACTGCCAGTAGCCGCCGAAGGCCACTCCTTCTTGTGGCGCGTAGAACAGGTCCGTCGAGAGTGTCGTTCCGACGTGATGGCGAAGGTCGAGCTCGGTGGCGGCGCGGATCCCCGCGGCGACGACCTCCTGGTGCGCGACGGCCGGATACTCGTGCGGCGCGTACAGCCCCGACGCACCGTCGTATCGTGCGGCCGAATCGAAGATGGCGACGTCGCCGATCCGCGCGTGCGGCTGGATGGATCCCGCGGTACCGATACGGATGAACGTCGTGGCGCCGACGCGAGCCAGCTCCTCCAGCGCGATCGCAGTCGACGGTGCCCCGATGCCCGTCGAGGTGCACGAGATCGGCACGCCCCGATACACGCCGGTATAGGTCACGTACTCGCGGTTGCGGGCCACCTCTCGGGCGTCGTCCCACAGCGACGCGATCAGCGGAACCCGGCCGGGGTCGCCGGGAAGGAGTACGACCGGCGCGACGTCGCCCGGCGCGAGCTTGACGTGATACTGGGTCGTCAGCGGACTACCCATCTCGCTCGGCGAGAACGCGAACGATCTCCGAGCCGAGCCGCGCGAGGCGCTCGATCTCGTCGCCCCCGTGCTCGAACTGCGTCTGTGGTTCGAACCCGCCCTCGTCACCGCTCACCTTGAGCACGTTGTCGAGGACGACCGCGGCGCCGCCCGCTCGTAGGCCCCAGATCCGGGCCAGGACGAGGATGACGCTCGCTTCCATCTCGGCCGCGACGATGTTCAGCCGCTTGAGGTCATCGAAGTGCTCTCGCCATGACGACTGCCAGTAGTCGCCGAACGAGGACCCCGGTCGCGCGTGAAGCGCGTAGAACGTGTCGGCCGAACGCGTCGTGCCGACGTGGTACCGGTATCCGAGGCCAGCGGCCGCGTCGATCGCCGCACGCAGTACGTCGTGGCTGGCCACGGCGGGGTAGCCGAGCGGCGCGTACAGCCTCGACGTCCCGTCGTACCGGGCGGCCGAGTCGAAGATGGCGATGTCGCCGTTCGCCACGTCGTCCTGGAACGTGCCGCACGTGCCGATCCTGATGAACGTCGTCGCGCCGACGCGCGCCAGCTCTTCGATGGCGATCGCCGTCGAGGGGCACCCGATCCCTGTGGACGTGCAGCTGATCGGTACCCCTCGGTACACGCCTGTGTACGTCACGTACTCGCGGTTCCTGGCCACCTCGCGACCCTCGTCCCAGAACGAGGCGACGATCGGCACGCGCCCCGGATCTCCTGGGAGCAGGACGTACGGCGCTACATCACCCGGCGCCAGCTTCACGTGGTACTGGAGGGACACCGCGCCCTATGTAGCACGTTTCGGCTCGCGGCCCGCTACAGCTGCGCGGCGAGCTCCTCTGGCTCGGTCACCGGGAGCTTGCAGGTGAACCGCTCGCAGACGTACGCCGTCGGCCGGCCGTCGATCTGGGGCCGTTCGAGCAGGAGTGCGACCGCTTCGCGCGAGCGATCGTCTCGCGCGTCGGCCACGGCCAGCACGTGATTCGGCACGTACCGCCTCGAGGTGACCTCTGCCGCGAGCGAGCGTGTCTCCGACGATCCGGGGTCGCCGATCACTGCGACCTCGCGCACCGTGTCCAGATACAGGTCGAGCGCGCCCAGCGCGTGTCCGAAGCCAAGCGGCGCTCCGGCAATCCCGTCGCGGACCAGCCGGAGCGCCGACAAGCCGGCCCGCTCGTACTCGGGTTCGCCCGTCAAGTGGGTCAAGCGCTGGAGCACGTCGGCGGCGACAGAGTTCCCGCTGGGCACGGCGTTGTCGTACAGCTCCTTCGGCCGGATCACCAGATCCTCGGCGTCCGAGCCCGTCTGGAAGAAGCCGCCGCGCTCGGCGTCGTGGAACAGCCGGATGAGCTGCTCGGCGAGCGAGCGCGCCTCCTCGAAGAAGCGGAGGTCGAACGTCGTCTCGTACAGGGTGAGACACGCCTCGGCCATCAGCGCGTGGTCGTCCGCGTATCCGGGGCGTCCGCGTCGACCGTCCCGCCACGAGCGGAGCAGCCGTCCGTCCTGGTCGCGCATGTTCTCGAGGACGAAGTCGGCCGCGCGAACCGCGGCGTCGACGAACCGGGGCTCTCCGAACGCTCGCCCCGCCTCGGCAAGCGCCGAGATGGCCAGCCCGTTCCACGCCGCCAGCACCTTGTCGTCGGTTCCCGGCCGAACGCGCCGGTCACGGATCTCCAGCAGTGCTCCGCGCGCCAGTTCCACGTCCCGCTTCAACTCGGCCGGCTCGATCTCGAGCTCCTGCGCGACTGCCTCGACGGGCCGCGGGAACCACAGGACGTTCGTGCCCTCCCAGTTGCCGCTCGGCGTCGCGCCGAACGCCGTGGCCACGGCCTCGCCGCCGATCGCGACGAGCTCGTCCCACGACCAGACGAAGAACTTGCCCTCCACGCCCTCGCTGTCGGCGTCCTGGGACGAGAAGAACCCGCCGTCGGGATGTTGCATCTCGCGCAGCAGGTAGTCGACGGTGGACGAGGCGATCCGGCGGTAGCGATCCTCTCCAGTGACGAGCCAGGCGCGCACGTACACGCGGGCAAGGAGCGCGTTGTCGTACAGCATCTTCTCGAAGTGGGGGACGAGCCACCTGGCATCGGTCGAGTAGCGGTGGAACCCGCCGCCGAGCTGATCGTGGATCCCTCCGGCGGCCATGCGATCGAGGGTGATCCGCACGATGTCGAGGGCGTCCGGATCGCCGCGCAGGTGACGGCGGAGCAGGAAGTCGAGGGCCATCGGCTGCGGGAACTTCGGGGCGCCGCCGAACCCGCCCCACTGTGCGTCGAACGCTGACCGGAGCGCTCGGGATGCACTCGAGAGGAGCTCGTCGGTCAGCGTCTCTGGTGACTGGCCGATACTCGACGCCCGTGCGATGGCGTCCACCACTCGGCCGCTCTGCTCCTCGATCTCGTCGCGCCGGTTCGTCCACGTATCGGCGATGGCGGTCAGCACCTTGCGGAACGCCGGCATGCCGTGCCGGTCCTCATCGGGGAAGTACGTGCCCGCATAGAAGGGTTTGCCATCGGGTGTCAGGAATGCCGTCAGCGGCCACCCGCCGTGGCCCGTCAACGCCTGAACGGCATCCATGTAGATCGCGTCGAGATCGGGGCGCTCTTCGCGGTCGACCTTGATGGAGACGAAGTTGTCGTTCATGAGGTCGGCCGTTGAGCGGTCCTCGAAGGACTCGCGCTCCATCACGTGGCACCAGTGGCACGCCGCATAGCCGATCGACAGCAGGATCGGCTTGCCTTCGCGCCTGGCCCGCTCGAGCGCCTCCTCTCCCCACGGGTACCAATCCACGGGGTTGTCGGCGTGTTGAAGGAGGTAGGGACTCGTCTCTTCGGCCAGCCGATTCGGCACATTGCCAGTCTACGAACGAGCGCCGCTTCGGGAGCCGACAGCAGTCGCTCGAGGACCCATTGATACGCTCCTCGCGTGCCGGCCAGGGTGGCGTATCAAGGCGAATCGGGCGCGTTCAGCGAACGCGCGGTCCTCGTCCTGTTCCCGGACTCCGAACCGATGCCGTGCGACACGATCCGGCTCACCTTCTCCCGCGTGACGAGCGGCGAGGCGGACTTCGGCGTGGTGCCCGTCGAGAACTCCCAGGCCGGCTCGGTGAACGAGACGTACGACCTCCTGCTGCGCAGCAGCCTGGTCAAGGTGGTCGGTGAAGTGGTGATCCGCGTCGACCATGCGCTGCTGGCGCCGCCCGGAGCCCGCCTGGAGGGCATCAGGCGCGCGTACTCGCATTGGCAGGCGCTCGCGCAGTGCGAGGAGTTCCTGACGTCTCACCACATCGACCCGGTGCCCGTCCACGACACGGCCGGCGGGGCGCGGATGATCGCGGAGCGCAAGCGAACCGACGAAGCCGCGATCGCGAGCGTCGAAGCCGGGAGCCGTCTCCGACTCACGGTTCTGGCAGAACACATCCAGACCTATCCCGACAACTTCACGAAGTTCGGCGTCATCGGGACGAAGGACGCTGGGCTCGGCACGGCCGACAAGACGTCGCTCGTGATGACCGGCGACGACCGGCCCGGTTCGTTGTTTAGGGCGCTGAAACCGTTCGCCGATCGCTCCGTCAACCTCACCAAGCTCGAGTCGCGTCCGCGACGCGGTGCGCCGTTCGAGTACGTCTTCTACATCGACCTGGACGGGTCGGCGGAGGACGCGCACATCGCCGAGGCGCTCGACGAGGTCCGGTTGCACACGTCAATGCTCAAGGTGCTCGGATCGTACGCGTCGTCGAAAGGTCCCGTGTAGGAACGTGCGCGCGGAGCCGCCGATCCGCGCCGGCTATGAGCCTTCGGCGAGCTGTTGGAAGAACGCGAGTCCCTCGTCGAAGAACGGGAGGCCACGGATCTCCGCTGTTCTCCACACGACGAGTGCGATGCCGAGCGCGACGAGGCCGACCAGCTCGGCCACCTGCACGAGGCGCCGTTGCGATCTCGTGCCCCATCCCTCCGCGAACGTGCCGGCCGCCAACCCCGCGATGAGGCCGCCGAGATGGGCACGCCAGTCGATGCGCCCGCCGAACGCGAACGCGAGCAGGATGTTCAGCACGATCAGCATCCCCGCCCACCGCAGGTTCGCCTCGGCCATCGCCAGGTGCCGGCGCCGGTAGTTGAACGCGATGAACGCTCCGAAGATGCCGAAGATCGCGCCCGAAGCGCCGACGCCGACGGAGCTCTCCGGTCCGAACGCGTACGAGGCCACGCTTGCCAGGAAGCCGGACAGCACGTAGATCACCACCATGCGCGTGCGTCCGAGGTTCGACTCGACGATCGAGCCGAACAGCCACAGCGCATACGCGTTGAACGCGATGTGGAGCACTCCGGCGTGGAGGAACATCGCCGTGAACAAGCGCCAGTACTGACCGTCCGCGATCAGGAACGGCTGCATCGCGCCGAGATCGATCAGCCGGCCCGCGTTCGGACCCTCGAAGAGCGCGCGCGGGCCGCCCGTCAGGACCTCGATGACGAAGACGGCGGCGATCGCGTACAGGAGGGCCTTGGTGACGGTGACCCCGCCGCCGCGGAACGGTCGTCCCGGGCCGCGCCGGAACTCGCGGCGCGCCTGGGCGACGCATTCGGGGCACTGGTAGCCGACCGGGGCGGGGATCATGCACTGAGGGCAGATGGGGCGGCCGCAGCGAGTGCAGTGAACGCGCGTCTGCTCGTTCGGATGCCGGTAACAGACCTCGACGGTCGGCGCGGGCGGCTGGGGCGGCGTCGGCTCCACTCAGCCAATCCTACGGACGGTTCGCCCGAACGCTTTAGCCGCCTCTCTTCTTCGGGCTAGGTTCGCTCGCTACCGCTCGCTCACTTCTTGAGCCCCCGCACCCCCGCGGTGATGCGCCATCGGTCCTTCGTAGTGGACAGGACCGTGTGGGTCGATGTGGACGGTCGCCCCGCGCAGGCGGGGGATCGCGTGGAGAAGCTCGTGTTCGACCTCCTCGGCGATCATGTGCGCCTCCTGGACGGTGAGCTCAGGCCGGACCTGGATCTCGAGCTCCGCGTTCAGCGCATGCCCAGTCCACCTCGCCTTCGCCGACGTCACGCGCTCGACGCCCTTGACGGACGCGGCGACCGACTCCACGAGCGGAACGGTCGTCTCGTCGGTCCCGTCCAGGATGCGGCGGAACACCGTCTTGGTCGCGTTCCACAGCACGACCAGGATGGCGAGCGTGATGACGAGTCCGGCGATCGGGTCGGCGCGGTCGTACCCGAGCGCGACGCCGATCGCCCCGCCGAGCACGCCCAGCGACGTCAGCCCGTCCGCTCGAGCGTGGTGCCCGTCGGCGACGAGCGCCGCCGAGCCGATCCGCTTGCCGACCCGGATGCGGTACACCGCAACGAGCTCGTTGCCGGCGAACCCGACGATAGCGGCTGCCACCACCCAGGGCAGATGTGTGATCTCGCGCGGCTCGATCAGGCGGTTGACGGCTTCCCACGCCGCGAAGGCGGCCGAGGCCGCGATCACCAGCACGATCATGATGCCGGCCAGGTCCTCCGCCCGCTCGTAGCCGTACGAGTAGCGTTTGGTCGGCTTGCGCCGGCCCACGACGAACGCGACCCAGAGCGGTATCGCCGTGAGCGCGTCGGTGGCGTTGTGGATGGTGTCGGCGAAGAGGGCGATCGAACCGCTCAGCACGACGATGAACGCCTGAGCCCCGGCGGTCGCTCCGAGCGCGACGAGGGACATCTTGACGGCACGGATCCCTCGGTCGCTCCCGGCCAAGGCAACGTCCATCCCGCCGTGTGTGTGACCTCGTCCGCCGTGGTCGTCGTGCCGTTCGGCGTCTTCGGGCGCGCCCACGGCGGGATGGTATCCACGCCGTGCGCCAGCTACGCGTAGGCGTTTGTGGAGCCGACTCGATGGGGTCGGCTACGTCTTGATGCGGGGGAGCGCGTCGAGTGCGGCCGCGACCTCGTCCTCCCGCCACAGCGTCGCCCACCGATCCTCGATGATCCCGTCGGCGCCGATCAGGTAAAGCCACGGCTCGGTGAGGTCACCCTCGCGGAACAGCCAGTCGGCCGCCGCCTGATTGATCGTGTTCGCCTCGTGATCGCGCCAGATCTCGACGTGGATGAACTCGGCGCGGTCGTCGTACCGACGTGCCAGGTCCTCCACGACCTCGGTGACCGGTCCGCAGAACCGGCTCGGGCAGTAGACGGGCGTCGAGAAGATCGCCAGGGCGGGAACGCCGCGGCGGAGCGCGTCGGCGATCGTGGTCTGGTGTAACTCGGGGTCGGGGATCCTGCCGCCGTTCGCGGCGCGCGAGTCGATCGCCCCGGGCGGTGCATCGTCCGAATCGATGGTGAGGTTCCGCGTCGGCAGCGCCTCCTCACCCGGTGCGGGGTATTGCGGGTCGTCGAGAACGACGAAGCCCGCAGCCGCCCGGATCACGCCGAGCCCGTCCACGTCGGCGGTGACGTGCGCCTCCCAGACCCCGGCCCGGTCGAACGTCACGTCCTCTGCCTCGTAGACGCCGCGTGCCTGGGAGGGCAGCGTCACCGTCGGACCGCCCGTACCGGCAGGCGTCCCGGGGGTCGGGAGGTACACAGCGGTGCCGCCGGGACCCCGCTGCGGTTCGTCGTCCCCCGACCCCCGATAGACGAACGAGACGTCCACCGAGCCGAAGCTCACGAGGCGTTGGTCGTTCAACACGAGACCGAACGTGATCCGCTGGGGTGCGCCGACGTAGAGATCGGAGGTCGCCATCACGGCGTTCACGGCGGTCCCGGTCGCTCCGGTGGGCTGGGCGTCGCCGTTCGACGTGCAGGCCGTCGCGACGGCGCCGATCGCCAGCGCGACGATGAGCAGAGAACGGCGCATGCGATCCATCTTCCCCCGGCTTGACGGTTTCGTCAGGGCGGACACGCCGGCGCGTCGAGGCCGATGGCGTCGAGCGCGTCGCGCGTCGCGCCGATCAGGGTTTCGACGTCTCGCCGGAATCGACTCGGCAGATCATCGCGAGCGAGGGCCGCTTCGACGCGCTGCTTGGCCTCGAAGAGGGCCGCGGCCGAGGCGCGATCCCGCACGTCGGCCGTTGCCGCGATCGCATGCAGCGTCGCGTGCGACCGGTCCAGGAACGTCGCTCGGGCTTCGACCACGTCGGTTGCGTTCGTGAGGTCGCACAGGCCGAGCACCGCGGAGGTCGCCGCGTCGGGCGTGACGACCCCGAGCGAACCCGATGGCAGTGGTTCACCATCATCGCGGCCACGGTCGCCGCACGCGGCCGCGACGACGGCGAGCGCGAACGCAGCGGCCGTGAGCGTCCGCCGGCTCACCTCCGGCTATGCGGGGATCGCCCGACGCTCGCTTCGCTCGCCGTGTTCCCCCCGCCATCGGCGGTGGCGCCCTCCAGCCGGAGGAGGAATGCCTTTCGCCACTCCTGGCCGCCGTACTGGCCGATCCCGCCGCTCGTGGGTACCACGCGGTGACAGGGGACCACGATGGGGATCGGGTTCTCGTGGAGCGCGTTCCCCGCGGCGCGCGCCGCGCGAGGACTCCCAGCCAGCTTCGCCACCTGGCCATACGTCGACACCGACCCGAACGGGATCCGGGCGGTCACCTCGAGCACCTTGCGGAAGAAGCCGGGCGGGGTGAGCGTCCAGTCGACGCGCGTTCGCAGGCCGCGACCTCGACCCTCGAAGTACGCGTCGAGCTGCCGCCGGACGCCATCGGTCATGTTCGGAGAGGCGATCACGCGCGGCGAAAGCGTCGAGGCGAGCTCCTCGAGCACGACGTCCTCGGGCTCCTCGGGAAAGGCGAGGCGCACGAGTCCATTCCGCGTCGTCGCAACGAGCAGGCGTCCGACCGGCGTGTCCATCGTGGTGTAGCCGACGTCGACGAGGCCCGCCCGTCGCGCGCGACCGGCGAACTCAACCGCCGCTCGCCGAGACAGATCATCGAGCGCGGCGGTTTGGCGCACCGTTGACTCCTTTCTCTGGGAGTTCGGCTGCGGCTCATCTCCTCGCTGTGTGAGCCTCATACGAACGCCTCCTGCATCTCGCGCAGCTTCCGCCGTCCCTCGTACGCGTTCGCCCTTGCCGCCTCGACCGAGCATCCGAGGGCGTTCGCGACGTCCGCGTACGTCATGTCGAGCACGTAGCGGTGGATCACCGCCGCCCGCTGCATCGGGGGCAGCTCGCCGACCGAACGCCACAGCTCGGGTTCCCCGTCGGCGATCGGCGCCGCCGCTCGCTCGGGTACTTCCGGTACAGGCACCGCGCGCCGGCGGCTCGAACGCCAGTGGTCCATCGCCTTCCGTGTGGCAATCGTGATCAACCACCCCTTCAGGTTCGACATGTCCCCAAGCCGCGGGTACGCACGTAACGCCGACAGGAACGTCTCCTGGAAACAGTCGTCGGCCTCCTGCGGACCGACCGCTGCGACCAGGAACCGATACACGTCGAGCCGGTTCTCGTCGAGCAGCCGCTGAAACGGCGGGAGCTCCATTTGGGAGACGGAACGCTCGAGCGAGGCTCCACGTGAGATCCCCGGCTTCGCTGCGCCGGGCGACACGCCGTTCGATCTCACACGATCGGCCACGGATACGGTCGGCCCGGACCCGGCTCGGGGAACCGGCCGAGCATGATCAGATCGGCCAGCCGCTGCTCGACGGCCTTCACCTCTGCCATCGACAGAAGCGCCGCGAGCCGATCTCGAGCAGCACCGCTGTGGAGCCTCGGCTGGAGCGCGCGCAGGTCGGAGAGCATCGCCTCGGGAATCGGTTCATTCACGAAGTCCCAGATCACCGTTCGGAGCTTTGGCTCGTCGGAGAAGCAGACGCCATGGTCGACGACGAAGATGTCGTCCGTCTCTGCGAGCAAGCAATGTCCCGCCTTCCGGTCGGCGTTGTTCGCCACGATGTCGAATAGTGCTACACGCCGGAACTCGTCGGAGCGCTCCTCACGCATCGTGAAGTAGTGCTGGTTCGGATCGAAGGCCACGAACCGCTGCACAGAGCCGACGCCTTGCGGGCCGTCGCGGAGGATCGTCTGTGGCACGTTCGGCCATCCAAGAGTTTCGGCCAGCACGTATGCCGCGACTTCACGCTGGCACAGCGTGCCCTCGGCGAAGTCCCATAGCGGCGCCTCGCCGTCGCGCGGCTTGTACACGGCGAGCATCTCCTCGCCGCCCTCGCGCACCCGCGCCAGGAACGTGTAGTTCGACGCTTGGGGCAGGACGCTGAGCGTCACCAGCTCGCCGCGCTCGAGGAGCCCAATCACGTCGCGGTGTGGCTTCGAAGACACGCCCGGCGCGCTCATGCCCCCGCCCCTCCGCGGTGACCATTCATCGCCGGGCACACGTGCCCCTCCGGATCCATCGGGTTGCCGCAGAACTGGCAGCGCGGCCGGCCTCTGGCGGCGACTTCGGCACCGTGGCGGGAGAGGGCGAGCATCTGCTCGCGGGTCGCCCACATCCGAAGGCGCGCAGGTTCCGGCGCGTCGGGTGTCTCGAGCGCCTCGGCCTGCTCCTCGTCCGTCCCCGGGACGAGCTCCTCGAGCTCGAGCAGCATCAGGTCGCGTTCCTCGACGTAACCAATCGAGAGGCGACCGGCGCGCCACAGCGGCTCGAGGGGCGGCTCGAGCTCCAGCTCCCTATCGGCCGGACCCTCTCCGGTTTCCTTGTCCACGCTGGCCAGGATGTCGAGGATCGACGACGACAACAGCTCCACCTGCTCCTTCTCCACACCGATCGTTACGACGCGATCGCCCGTGCGGGCCTGTAAGAAGAAGGTGCGCTGGCCGGGCTCACCGACGGCGCCGGCGGTGATCCTGTCCACCGGATCGAGGTCCATCAACCTATCCTCGCAGCTGCCCCGCGCTTGGCCTGGTGCTTCGCCGCGGGCGCGTTCGACGGAGCGTCTCGAGCCCGCCGGTGTCGTTCGCTTTGACCAGCGTGACCTGGCCCTCGTGGATGGACACGACCGAGACCGAGCACGGATCGATGGCCAGTCGCTGCAGATGGTCGGCGTGCATCCCAACGAAATGGGCCACCAGCAGCTTGATCACGTCGGCATGCGTGACCACCACGATCGATTGGTTCGGATGGGCGGCGGCAAGCGCGTCGAGCTCGGAGGCGCCGCGCGCCTGCACCTCGAGCAGGGTCTCGCCGCCGGGGAACCGAACCGTCGACGGCGACCGCTGCACGATGCGCCACAGCCGCGTGCGGCGGAGCGACGAGATCGTTCGCCCGGTCCACTCGCCGTAGTCAACTTCGAGCAGTCCGCGGCGCGCGACGACGGTGAGCCCTCGTCGTCGCGCGAGTGGCGCGATCGTCTCGCGGCACCGCTCGAGCGGGCTCGTATAGATCGCGTCGATCGGAATGCCATCCAGCCGCTCGACGAGCCGAGCGGCCTCCTCGCGGCCGCGTGCGTTCAGGTGCACGCCGCGCGACCATCCCGTGAGTCGCTTTCCCGCAGCGTCCGTCGCCGCGTGACGGACGAGCAACAGCAGCGTCATCGATCGGCCGCGGGCAGGCGGACCTCGAATCGGGTCCCGCGACCGAGCTCGCTCTCCACCGAGACGCGGCCCGCGTGGTTCTCGACGACGTGCCGGACGATCGAAAGGCCGAGCCCGGTCCCCCCGGTCTCTCGCGAGCGTGCGCGGTCCACGCGATAGAAGCGCTCGAACACGCGGGGGAGGTCGCGCTGCGGAATGCCGACGCCGGTGTCGCTCACCGCGACCACCGCGTCACCGTCGTCTTCCCCCAGCTCGACCGAGATCCGCCCGCCCGGACGCGTATAGCGGATCGCGTTGTCGACGAGGTTGCGGACGAGCAGCGCGAGGTCGCGCGCGGTGCCGTGCACCTTGGGCGTCGATTGCGCCGTCATCGAGAGCTGAACGCCGGCCTCCGCGGCGCGCTCCTCGTAGCGTTCGATCTCGTCGCGCACGATCGCGTCGAGCGCGACGATCTCCTGCAGGTCGCTGCCCGCCTCGAGCCGGGATAGGTCGAGCAGGTCCGAGACGATCCGCGAAAGCCGGGCAGCCTCTCGTTCGAGCAGCGCGGCGAACCGCGGAATCACCGCGGGGTCGTCGCTCGCGGCGCTGTAGATCGTCTCCGCCGCAGCCTGGATCGACGCCACCGGCGTCTTGAGCTCGTGGGACGCGTTCGCCACGAAGTCTCGCCGAACGGCGTCGAGGCGCTTGGCCTCGGTCACGTCTCGGACCACGAGCAGGACGGCGCCGGCGCCGACCGGGATGGCCAAGCCGCGGAGCCAGCGGTCGGGACCGCCGGCCTGCGTCTCGGCCGCGACGGTCTCGCCGAGCTCCCCGGCTCGACGGCACGCGTCGCGCAGGGCGAGGGGAAGGACCTGGGCCGCGGCTCGCGGGATCGCGCCGAGGTGCCGTTCGGCACCGAGGTTCGCGTACACGGTGTCGCCCTCAGGGCCGAACAGCACGACCCCGTCGCGCATGGAGGACAGGACGAGATCCATCTGCTCGCGGTCGCGCGCCGCCGCCGCCGCCCGAACCTCTAGATCGGCGACCCGGCGATCCTTCTCGGCGGTCTCGGCGCGGCGTCGGTGTCGCTCCCGGGAGAGCGCCACGAGCGCGACGAGCGCAGCCGCGGTGGCCCCGATCGCGACGATCAGGACGGCGTCCACGAGCGCGATTGTAGGAGTGCCGGAGAAGCGTTCATCGTCCCGTCACGGAAGCTTCCCGCCACGTCCGAACGGGAACCACGAGGCGGCCACCCTGGATACGTAGGCTCGCCGCGTGACGTTGAACCTGCCGCGTGACTGTCCCGAGTGCGGCGCGATGGCGTCCGTACGCGACGGCCTATGCGACCTGTGCCTAACCGATGTGGAGGAGTACGCGCCGGCGGCGACGTCGCGTCGCCCAAACGCCTCCGGACCCGGGAGCCGACGAGACCTCCAGGCCGACGAGGAGCTGTGGTTCAGCGAGGCGTGGTTCTCCTAGTCGTTTTTCCAAGCACTGCGGTTGTCGCACGCCGTTCACGCTTCGTGGCTCGTTCACGCGTCGTTCATGTGAGAGCCGGGAGACGTTCACTGTCGGCCTCTAGCGTCGCCATGAGAGACCGACCATCGACGCCAAGGAGGGCAGATGGTGAAGCGGAGGAAGTGGGCCGTCGTGGCCTTGTTCGCGGCGCTGACGCTCGTGGCCGCCGCTTGCGGTGGCGGGGACGACGGCGACGGCGGTGGCGACGGACCGACCGGGCTCAATGGCGCCATCGTCGTGTCGGGCTCGTCGACGGTGGAGCCGATCTCCTCGCTCGTCGCGGAGATCTTCAACGAGACCAACCCGGACGTAGCCATCACGGTTGACGGGCCGGGCACCGGTGACGGGTTCGAGCTGTTCTGCAACGGCGAGACCGACATCAGCGACGCCTCGCGACCGATCGAGCAGGAAGAGGCCGACGCCTGCGAGGCGAACGGCATCCAGTACACGGAGCTCGAGGTCGCGTTCGACGGCATCACGGTGATGACCAACCCCGAGAACACGGCGGTGGAGTGCCTGAACAACGGTGATTTGTACGCCCTGTTCGGCCCCGAGTCGGAGGGGTTCAGCACGTGGAGCGACGCGAACGCGCTCGCGCAAAAGGTCGGCGGGAACGGCAACTTCCCGGACGAACCGCTCGAGATCACCGCCCCGGGCGAGGAGTCGGGAACGTACGACGCGTTCATCGAGCTGTCCGGGATTCCGGACATCGCCATCGAGCAGGGTATCGCCGAGGATGAGTCGGAGGCCCTGCGTCAGGACTACACGTCCTCGCCGAACGACAACGTGATCATCCAGGCGATGGCCGGCTCTCCGTCATCGCTCGGCTTCGTCGGGTTCGCGTTCGCCGAGGAGGCCGGCGATCAGGTACGTGAGATCAGCATCGATGGCGGCGACGGGTGCGTCTCGCCGTCCGCCGAAACCATCAGCGACGCCTCGTACCCGCTGTCGCGGTCGCTGTACATCTACGTGAACAACGAGAAGCTGGGGCAGAGTGAAGCGTTGCGCGCTTACGTCGACTACTACCTGACCGACGAGGCCCTGAACGAGCTGGTGTCGGAGGTGGGGTACATCCCGCTGCCGACGGACCGGATCGAAGCGACACGCGGCGTCTGGGCCGAAGCCGCCTGAGCCGAACGTCGTCGTCACGGGAGGGCCGGCCCCGATATCGGGGCCGGCCCTTCCACCACTAGACTCGAACGAGGGACTATGGCCGCGACGACCGTCACGCCCAGCGCCGACCTCCTGAGCGGCAGCGCCCGCCGTCGCCTCAAGGAGCGACTGGTCAAGGCGCTGTTCCAGGGTGCGGCACTGTTCTCGCTGATCGTGAGCGTGGCGATCGTCCTCGCCCTCATCGGCCAGGCGATCTCATGGCTGTTCGACATCGACCTGTCCTGGTTGTGGGCGGGCGTGTGGTCACCCCGCAGCAACCAGTTCGACATCCTCACCCTGTTCCTGGGAACGGTGCTCATCTCGGTCATCGCGATGGCCGTTGCCGCCCCGCTCGGGATCGGCGCCGCTCTGTACCTGTCGGAGTACGCGAACCCGCGCGTCCGGCGGACTCTGAAGCCGATCCTCGAGGTCCTCGCCGGCATCCCAAGCGTGGTCCTGGGCTACTTCGCGCTCACGGTGATCCAGCCGGACCTCGTACAGCTGATCTTCGACGACGTGGGTGCGTTCTCGTACCTCGCCGCGGGGATCGCCGTGGGCATCCTGACGATCCCGTTGATCGCGTCGGTTGCCGAGGACGCGATGTACGCCGTGCCGCACGCGCTCCGAGAGGCGGCTTACGGGATCGGGGCTCGGCGGCGCACGGTGGCGATCCGTGTCGTCATCCCGGCGGCCGTGTCGGGCATCGTCGCCGCGCTGATCCTGGGCATCTCCCGGGCGATCGGCGAGACGATGGTCGTCGCGATCGCCGCGGGGGCGACCGGGAGCGCCCAGCGAACGTTCAACCCGCTCGACGGAGGGCAGACGATGACCGGCGCGATCGCGTCGCTCGCCATCGGCTCTGACCGCGCGCAGGGCTCCGACCTCGCCTTCCCCTCTCTGTACTTCGTCGGACTGCTGCTGTTCGTCCTCACCTTCGCGCTGAACGTCGCGAGCGAGCGCTTCGTGCGGCGGTTTCGGAAGAACTACTGATGTCGACGATCGCGGCGACCGAGAGCACGCGCCGGACTGTCGAGCTCGCCCTGCGAGGGCGACGGGTCGACGTGCGGGGCCGGACGTTCCAAGCGTTGCTGTTGCTGACGCTCCTCATCTCGCTCGGCGTCCTCCTCGTCCTGCTGTGGACGACGTGGAACACCGCTCAGCCGGTCCTTACCGAACGCGGAGGGGACTTCGTCCGGAGCGACGTGTCGAGCCTCGCCAGCCGCGCCGGCGTGTGGCAGGGGATCGTGGGGTCGCTGATCCTCACCGGGTTCGTCGTCGTCGTTGCGCTGCCGCTCGGCGTGGCGGCGGCCATCTACCTGCAGGAGTACGCGCACGACACTGCGCTGAACCGCCTGCTGATCGCGAACATCCGCAACCTCGCCGGCGTCCCGTCGGTCGTCTACGGGATCCTCGGGCTGGTCGTGTTCGCGCAGGCGCTGCGCGGGATCACCGGCGGCCTGAGCTACATCTCCGGAGGGATGACCCTCGCCGTCCTGGTCATCCCCATCGTCATCCTGGTGACCATGGAGGCCCTGCGGGCCGTTCCGGCGAGCATCCGCGAGGCCGCGTACGGTGTTGGCGCGACACGATGGGAGGTCGTGCGCAGCCACGTGCTGCCGTACGCGGCGCCGGGCGTGTTCACCGGGGCGATCCTGTCGCTGGCCCGTGCGTTCGGCGAGACTGCGCCGCTCCTGTTGGTCGGCGCCGTGACCGGATACATCAGCACCGGCGGCGACCGGGGCTTGCTCGAGACGCTTCAGGGCCGCTTCACTGCGCTTCCGACGCTGATCTTCTCGTTCTCGCGGCAGATCGGCGACGACTGGCGCGCGAACGCAGCCGCGGCGATCCTCGTGCTGCTCGTTGTGATCCTCGCCGTGAACGCGGTAGCCATCGTGTTGAGGAACCGGTATGAGCGAAAGTGGTGACCCCATGAACGTGAGGGACGAGGTCGACGTGACCGACGGACGTCGGGACGCCCCCGTGGACGAGGGCCCGCGGCTCGTCGTCCGCGAGGCTCGTGAGGAATCCCAAACCGACCGCGAGGCCATCTTCGACGTGAGAGATCTGGCCGTCTACTACGGTGACTTCCGCGCCATCCGCGACGTCACGCTGCCCATCTGGGAGAACGAGATCACCGCGCTGATCGGACCGTCTGGGTGCGGGAAGACGACGTTCATCCGATGTTTGAACCGGATGAACGACCTGATCGAGGGCGCGCGGGTCGAGGGCACGCTCCTGTACCACGGCGTGGATCTGTACGACGAGCGCGTCGATCCGGTCGAGGTCCGGAGGCGGATCGGCATGGTCTTCCAGAAGCCGAACCCGTTCCCCAAGTCGATCTACGACAACATCTCATTCGGTCCGAGGATCGCCGGGTTCAGGGGGAACATGGACGAGCTCGTCGAGGAGTCGCTCCAGCGGGCGGCGCTCTGGGACGAGGTGAAGGACAAGCTGAAGGAGTCTGGGCTCGCCCTGTCGGGCGGACAACAGCAGCGGCTGTGCATCGCCAGGGCGATCGCGACGAAGCCCGACGTGATCCTCATGGACGAGCCCTGCTCGGCCCTCGATCCGATCGCCACGCAGCGGATCGAGGACCTCATGCAGGAGCTCGTATCCGAATACACGATCGTCATCGTCACTCACAACATGCAGCAGGCGGCCCGCGTGTCCGACCGCACGGCGTTCTTCACCGTCGAGGTCGACCAGAAGACGGGTCAGCGGACCGGGAGGATCGTCGAGTACGACAAGACCGAGACGATCTTCACCAACCCGAGCAACAAGCGAACGGAGGACTACGTCACCGGGAGGTTCGGATGACGCGCCCGCACTTCCACGAGGAGCTCGAACGGGTGGAGCTCGAGCTGCTCACGCTTGGTGAGCTCGCCGGCGAGGCCGTCCGCAAGTCCGTCGACGCCGTCGCGCGACACGAAGACGCGATCGCCCAGGAGGTCATCGCCGGCGACGACGAGGTCGACCGTCTCTACATGGATATCGAGCAGGGGATCGTCTCGTTGCTCGCGCTCCAGGCGCCCGTGGCGGCCGATCTCCGGCTCATCCTCGCCATCGTCCACTCGAGCCTCCACCTCGAGCGCATCGGCGATCAGGCCGTCAACATCGCCAAGATCTACACGGTCACCAAGGACCTACCGAGCAACGCGACGATCGTGCAGCAGCTCACCGAGATGGGCGACATCGTCGTCGACATGGTGCGGACGGCGATGGACGCGTTGCGTCGGCGCGACAAGGAGCTGTGCGAGACCCTCCCGAAGATGGACGA
Organism: Actinomycetota bacterium; assembly: GCA_035640355.1. Taxonomy (NCBI): domain Bacteria; kingdom Bacillati; phylum Actinomycetota; species Actinomycetota bacterium. The sequence continues at coordinate 10,322 of DASQWI010000027.1, read as the reverse complement.
TCCGGTGGACCGCCTGAACCGGAACATGCACTTCGAGGTGGCCAAACTCGCCGACGATCGCGGCGCGCTCGACTGGGGCATGCATATGAACCTCGTCGCCCGAGCGTTGGAGCGTGTCGGCGACAACGCCGTCGACATCGGGGAGCAGGTTTCGTTCCTCATTACAGGAGAGTTCCGTGAGTTCACAGACGCGTCCCATCCAGGTGGCGTCGTCGCCGACGGTCGCTGACGCGGCGAAGATCCTCGTTGTCGAGGACGAGGAATCGCTCGCGGACTCCGTTCGCTACAACCTGGAGCGCGAGGGATACGCGGTCTCCGTCGCCACCGACGGCCGTCGCGCGCTGGAACGGTTCAGAGCCGTTGGGCCAGCGCTTGTGATCCTCGACCTGATGCTGCCGGAGGTCTCGGGGCTCGACCTGTGCCGGATGATGCGTGCGGAGTCGGACGTGCCGATCATCATGGTGACGGCGAAGGACTCCGAGGCCGACAAGGTCACCGGGCTCGAGCTGGGAGCCGACGACTACGTCACCAAACCGTTCTCCATGCGCGAGCTCGTCTCGCGCGTTCGGGCGAATCTTCGGCGGACCAAGCCACTGGCGGTGGCCGAGCCGGTCGACGAGGTCATCTCGGGCGGTCCGGTGCGAATGGACGTCGGCCGGCACGAGGTGTCCGTCCGCGGCGAATCGGTCGCGCTGCCTCCGAAGGAGTTCGAGCTGCTCGAGACGTTTCTGCGGCGCCGAGGTCGCCTGCTCACGCGCGAGTTCTTGATCGACGAGGTGTGGGGGCCCGACTATTTCGGCGATACGCGGACGCTCGACGTCCATGTGAAACGGTTGCGCCGCAAACTCGAAGACGACCCCCACCACCCGCGATACCTGCTCACCGTGCGTGGCCTTGGTTACAAGTTCGTCGATTGACGTCGAGTCGCTTTGAGGCCTGCCGACCCTGCGACTAGGATGACCATCCCTTCCCATGGATGCTTCGCGCCTTCTCGCAGTTCATGAACCCCGATTCATCAACCGGGAGCTCTCCTGGCTGGAGTTCGACGCGCGCGTTCTCGAGCTCGCGCAGGACGCCTCGCTTCAGCTGCTCGAGCGGATCAAGTTCCTCGCCATCTTCGCCAGCAACATGGACGAGTTCTTCCAGATCCGCGTGGCGGGTTTGCAGGAGCAGGTCGAGGCACGCGTCGTCAAGACATCGCCCGATGGGCTGACGCCCGCCGAACAGCTCGACGGTATCCGCCTTCGCGCGCAGGAGCTCATGGCGGCGGCCGCATCGTTGTTCATCGTGGAGCTCGTTCCCGCCCTCGAGAAGGAGAGGATCAGGATCGTTCGCTCGCTCGAGGGTCTGGATCCCTCCGACCTCGACTTCCTTGATCGCGAGTTCGGCGAGCGCATCTTTCCGGTGTTGACTCCGCTGTCGGTCGACCCGGCGCACCCATTCCCGTACATTTCGGACCTTTCGCTGAACCTCGCGGCGATCGTTCGCGATCCGACGACCACCGTTCGCCGATTCGCGCGAGTGAAGGTCCCCCCGCTGCTCCCCAGGTTCATCGTGCTGCCCGACGGCGAACGGTTCATCCCACTCGAGGTAGTGATCGAGTCACATCTCGAGCGTCTGTTTCCGGGGATGGAGATCGTCTCGTTCCACGCGTTCCGGGTGACGCGGGACGCCGACGTCGAGGTCGAGGAGGACGAGGCCGAGGACCTGCTCGAGGCGATCCAGTCGGTCCTTAGGCGGAGGCGTCGCGGCGCGAGCCCGGTCCGGCTCGAGGTGGACGAGACGATGTCGCCGGAGGTCCTCGAGCTGCTCCGTCGCGAGCTCGACCTGCAAGAGTCCGAGGTCTACGTGCTGCCCGGGCCGCTCGACCTGGCGGCGTTGATGTCGTTGTACTCGCTCGACCGGCCCGACCTGAAGCAGCAGCCGTGGACGCCCGTGACCCAGCCTCGGCTGGCGGACGCTGACGGGACGCCGGATCTTTTCGCCGTGATCCGAGACGGCGACGTGCTCGTCCACCACCCGTACGACTCGTTCACGACGTCGGTGGAGGCGTTCGTCGGGCAGGCCGCACGCGACAGGGACGTCCTGGCGATCAAGCAGACGTTGTATCGAACGTCCACGCAGGAGAGCGCGATCATTCGCGCCCTGATCCGCGCGGCGGAGCTCGGGAAGCAGGTCGTCGCGCTCGTCGAGCTGAAGGCCCGTTTCGATGAGGAGGCCAACATCAGCTACGCGCGTGAGCTCGAGAAGGCGGGCGTCCACGTCGTGTACGGCGTCGTCGGGTTGAAGACGCACGCCAAGGTTTCGCTCGTGGTTCGGCGTGAAGCGGGCGGCATCCGCCGCTACGCACACGTGGGGACCGGCAACTACAACCCGGTGACAGCCACGCTCTACGAGGACATCGGATTGCTCACGGCCGATCCCGAGATCGGCGCCGACCTCACCGACCTGTTCAACCTGCTCACGGGCTACTCGCGACAACAGCACTACCGAACCGTGCTGGTCGCGCCGGACTTCCTTCGCCCGCGGATCCGTGAGCTCATCCAAGAACAGGCGCGCGAGGGCGGACGGATCGTCCTGAAGATGAACGCGCTCGTCGACCCCGACGTGATCGAGGCGCTCTACGAGGCAGCGCAGGCCGGTGCCCGGATCGACCTGATCGTCCGTGGCATCTGCTGCCTGCGTCCCGGCGTGCCCGGATTGTCGGAGAACATCCGAGTCCGGTCGCTCGTCGGCCGGTACCTCGAGCACTCGCGCATCTTCCGGTTCGGTGAGGGCGAGGACGCGATCCACTACATCGGGTCGGCCGACCTGATGCAGAGGAACCTCGATCAGCGCGTCGAGGCCGTGGTGCCGGTGCCGGATCCGGCCCTGTGTGCTCGGCTGGACGAGATGCTCGACGTGCTGCTGCAGGACGACACGCTGTCGTGGACGCTCGGCCGTGACGGGGTCTGGTCCAAGGTTCCTACGGAGCGAGGGGCCAATGCGCAGCAGGGGTTCCAAGAGATGGCCGTAGAACGGGCGCGCCTGGCGTGACCTCGAACCCAACTCCACCCCGCGTCGTGACGTCGAACACCGCGCGCGTCGACGGCGCCGGGATGGCTGACTCAGGCTCGGATTCGGCTACAACCCCTCGGCCCGGCGGGACACCGGCGGTGGCCGTTCTCGCGCCGTTGCCCGAGGAGACGGTTTCCTCTGACCAGATGCTGGTGGGGGAGGCGGTACGGCAGGCGATGGGCGCGCTGGTCGAACGGCTCGTGGAGCGAGAAGCGGGCGTCCGGCAGGGCGATGACGCCGAGGACGTGCATCAGGCGCGCGTCGCCGTCCGCCGGCTGCGTTCGGTCCTTCGAACGTTCGGCGACGTTCTCGAGCCGGAGTGGGCGACGGCGCTTCGAGACGAGCTTCGGTGGCTGGGCCGCTTGCTCGGGGACGTGCGCGACGCCGAGGTCCTTCGCGACCGTCTCCACGCTCAGGCGGGATGGATCGCCGCGGAGGACCGGCCGGCCGTCAAGCGGCTGATCCGCAGACTCAGCGCGCGCCGCGATCTCGCGCGAGCGCGCTTGATCGAGCAGATGACGACCGACCGGTACCGCTCGCTCGTCGACGCGCTCGATGACGGCGCGCGTGAGCCGGCCCTGCTGCCGGAGGTCGCGGCGGTGCCGGCGGACGTCGCGCTTCGCCCCGGACTGCAGAAGTTGTGGAAGCACCTCGATGCCGCGATCGAAGACGTCGTGACCGAGGGGGCGACGGACGGGGCTCTCCACGTCGTTCGGATCCGTTCGAAACGCGTTCGGTACGCGGCCGAGGCCGTGACGCCGGTGTTCGGCAAGCCGGCCCGTCGGTTCGCGAAGGCCGCGTCGGCGCTGCAGGACGTCCTTGGTGAGCATCAGGATGCCGTCGTCGCGGGAGGATGGCTCCGCCGGGCCGCGGCGACGACCCCCGACGTAGCGTTCGTCGCCGGCGAGCTCGTCGCGCTCGAGGCGCGCGCGGCGCGCTCGGCTCGGGAGAAATGGCCGGCCGCCTGGAGAAGGCTGTCCCGCAAGAAGTTACGCTTCTGGTCGTGACGGCCGGGAATGGCTCGAGGGGCGAGCCCACTGGTTCGGGGCCACAGTCCTCGAACGCCAAGGAGATCGTCCACGCAGCCGGCGGCATCGTCGTCGACGGCAACGGGGCGGACCAACGCATCGCGATCGTTCATCGCCCCAAGTACGACGACTGGACGTTACCCAAGGGCAAGCTCCAAAACGGCGAGTCCGAAACCGACGCCGCGCTCCGAGAGGTTGAGGAGGAAACCGGTTTTCGCTGCAGGCTCGGTGCCGATGTCGGAACGGTGACGTACGCCGATCGATACGGCCGCCCGAAGATCGTCCGGTACTGGACGATGACGCCGGAGGGCGGAGCGTTCGCGCCGAGCAACGAGGTCGACGCGCTGCGGTGGGAACGGCCACGAGAGGCCGTCGACCGCCTCACGTACGCACACGACCGGGAACTCCTTCGCTCGGTCGTTCTGGCCGAGCCGAGAGCGCCCGTGTATCTGGTCCGGCACGCAAAGGCGGGCAGGCGGGACCGGTGGCATCCACCCGACCAAGATCGACCCATCACGCCCCGAGGCAGGAAGCAGGCGCGCCGCCTCGTCGAGCGATTCGAAGGGCTCGACGTGGCGCGGATCGTCTCGAGCCCATTCGTTCGGTGCGTCCAAACGGTCGAGCCACTGGCCCAAGCGCGAGGCATTCGCGTCGTGACCGCCCACGAGCTTGCCGAGGGTGTGGACGTCGAACGCACGGTCGGCCTGGTCCGTTCGCTCGACGGCCGACCGACCGTCCTGTGTGGCCACGGCCGCGAGATCGAGGCGCTCATCGACTCGTTCGAACACGACGGCGCGACGGTCGAGGGCAAACGCGGGCTCGCCAAGGGCTCGGTGTGGGTGCTCGACCGCATGGGCGGACGGGTCGTCGCGGCTCGATACCTCCCCGCGTCGTGATCTACCGCGGCGCCGAGGTCCAGCTCGCGATCTGGGTGACCGTTCGAAAGCCGATTCGCTTGTAGACGGCGGCGCCCGCGCCGGCGGGCTCGGCCAGCAGGAACGTCTGCTCCGCGCCTGCCCTCCGCGCTTCACTCACGGCGCGTCGCGTGAGCGCCGTGGCGAACCCCCGCCGCCGAGCGCTCGGATCGGTCGTGACGTGGTCGATGAACCCCACGCCGTCGAGGACGAGCAGTGCCGTTAAAGCCACGATCGCCCCTCGCTCGCGACCGACGAACCAGCGACGACCGGCCGGGGCCAGCACGTCCCGTTCGACCTCCCGGAGCTGCGTCGCAACGTCCTCTCCAGTGATGCCGAACCATTCGAGCGAGCGTTCGTAGACCGTCCAGAATCTCTCCTCGAGATCGCTTTCCTCGATCCGTGGATCGGAGTCGTCGCCCGGACGGTCGTTCACCATGACCAGGTCCCATCCGATCCGGTCGCCGCGAGAGCTCGCCTGGACCAACAGCTCGGTCTGCCACTCGGGTCGGAACGTCACCACGTGCGCCCGCCGCATCCCGTCCTCCAGCAGGACGCGATCGAGCTCCGTTAGACCAACGGGGCTTTCCGTCTCGACGCGCGCGTAGTTCACCTCGTGCAGCGCCGGGAACCGGCTGTTGCGGACGACGGCTCCCCACCACGTCGGTTCGACCTGGGCGAACAGCGCGTCGTATGCGCGCCAGTACCGCAGCAGCGTGTCGAGATCCGCGTCGTTCACCACGCCGTCATCGTCGCACCGAGCGACCACAGCCGGTCCAGGCACCGCCCTGGGTTACGCTCGACCACGTGATCAGGAGCCGCGTCTACCGCGACGGCCACCTCGAGGAGGAGGCACCGTTCGATCCCGCCGAGCTAGAGAAGGTTCGGCAGGACGGTCGGCATCGGTTGTGGATCGACGTCGTCGACCCGAGCGACGAAGAGCTCTCCACGCTGCAGCGCCTGCTGGATCTGCATGAGCTTTCCGTCGAGGACAGTCGCCGGTGGGGACAGCGGGCCAAGGTGGAGTTCTATCCGGGCTACGTGTTCGTCGTCCTGCACGCGCTCTCGCTCGACGCAGACGACGAGCTCATCGATTCCGAGGTGCACCTCGTCGCCGAGGAGAACCTCTATCTCCTGACGATCCGGCGAGCGCCGCTGTTCACCTTCGATGGGGCGATCGACCGAGCGCGCGCGACGTCCGATCTCAGGGATGAGGGGATCGGCTACCCGCTGTACCTCATCCTCGACGAGGTCGTGGACGACTACCTGATCGTCGTCGACCGGCTCGAGGATCTGGCGGACGACGTCGAGGAACGTGTCTTCGGGGAGGACCAGGACGAGGGTCTGCAGCGCCAACTGTTCGACCTCAAACGGCTGGTCATCCATTTCCGTCGGCTGGCCGCGCCGACCCGCCACGTTCTGGACGAGCTGGCCGATCACGGCGGGATCGTCACGCAACGCCTTACGCCGTACTACCGCGACGTGCAGGACCACGTGACTCGGACGATCGAGCTCGCGGAGAACGTCGGCGAGATGCTCAGGTCGTCGCTCGAGGCTCTCCTCGCGCAAGCGTCGAACCGGTTGAACGTCGTGGTGAAGCAGCTGACCGGGTGGGCCGCGATCATCCTGATCCCCACGCTCATCGCGGGCATCTACGGCATGAACTTCGAGCACATGCCCGAGCTGGAGTGGTTGTTCGGCTATCCCTTCGCCCTCGCGTTGATGGCCATCTCCGCATTCGTCCTGTACCGCGTGTTCCGCCGTCGCGACTGGCTGTAGCGGTGTGTCGGGCGCTGAAGGTCCTGTGCGTCGCCGAAACTCCCACCGCGCTGGCCGAGCTGAAACGGGCGGCCGTCTCGGCCGAGTGGGAGCTCACGCCCGGAGCGACCGACGAGGCGGATGCTCTCGCACAGGTGCACGAGGAACGACCGCACGTGCTCGTGCTCTTCGGCCCGTTCGGCGGACTGGCCCGCGCCGCGCTCGATGCCTACCCCTCGATCAGGATCGTGGCAGACCGACCGCTGCCGATCCCGAGCGTGGTCGTGTCCGCGCCCGACGAGGTACGCGCCGCCGTGCTCGCCCGTCCTGCGGGCGGTCCCGTTCGGTAGCCCGCCGGTACGATGAGGTCGTGCTCACCAAGGTCCTGCTCGCCGCCCCTCGCGGCTACTGCGCGGGCGTCGAACGCGCCGTCGAGGCCGTCGAACGCGCCCTTCAACAGCACGGGGCGCCCGTCTACGTTCGAAAGCAGATCGTGCACAACGCGCACGTGGTCCACGACCTCGAGAACAAGGGCGCGGTCTTCGTCGACGAGGAGTCCTCGGTTCCCGAGGGCGCCGTCGTCGTGCTCTCGGCCCACGGCGTCGCTCCGGAGGTACACCAGAACGCCGCGGCCCGCCGGCTGACGGTCCTCGACGCGACGTGTCCGCTCGTGACCAAGGTGCACCTCGAGGCACGCCGGTTCGCGAAGAAAGACCGAACCATCGTGCTGATCGGTCACGCCGGCCACGAGGAGGTCGTCGGAACGACCGGACAGGCGCCCGATCGAACGGTCCTCGTGCAGGATGTCGCCGAGGCGAGGGCGCTCCGCGTCGCCGATCCAGGCAACCTCGCGTATCTCACGCAGACCACGCTGTCGGTCGACGAGACGAATGAGATCGTGGACGCACTCCGCGATCGGTTCCCCTCGATCGAGGGTCCGCCTCGCGAGGACATCTGCTACGCGACCCAGAACCGGCAGGACGCGGTGAAGGAGCTCGCGCGTCGAGCCGACGTCGTGTTCGTCATCGGCTCGGACAACTCGTCGAACTCCAAGCGACTCGCCGAGGTCGCGCGCGAGCAGGGAACGCCCGCGCACCTGGTCGATGACGAGACCGAGGTCGATGAGGCGTGGCTCGACGGTGCCGATGTCGTCGGGATCACGTCGGGCGCGAGCGCACCCGAGTGGCTCGTCGATCGGATGCTGTCGTGGCTCGCTTCACGCGGCGCGAACGAGGTCGAGGAGCTTCGTCTGACGGAGGAGCACGTTCGGTTCTCCGACGTTCGCGTCGATCGCTAACGAACGCGGCTAGCACAACTCGGAGAGCTCCGAGGGGTCGTCTTCGTCAGGAAGTGGGCGCCGGCGCGGGGACACGGCACAGGCGATCGAGCTCTTCGGCGCCTTCCTCGGGACCCACGGCGATCAGCCGGTCGCCCGCGCGGAGCTGGAACTGCCCGCGGGGCCGATAGATCCATCGCGGCCCCCGCTGCACGGCAAGGACGAACATCCCGGTCTCGGCTTCCAGGCGAAGATCGCGGAGCGTCCGGCCGTCCGCCGCGGACCTCGCCTCGACCACGGTCTGCGCGCCGGTCTCCTCGGTCTCCTCCAGCGCCAGCTGCACAACCGGGTGCAGCGGTTCGCCCCGCTCGACGTACCACGTCATGTCGCGCGCGGCGTCGGACATCGACTCGCTGGCGCTCCCCAGCCTGAGAAGTCCCCGGAGGGCGTCGGGGTCTCGCGCCTCATAGGCCGAGCGCAGGACCCACGACTCGAGCTCGTCGTGCAAGGCGTCGCTCCGGGATTCGAGCGTTCCGACCTCGGCGGCGAGCGAGCGGTTGTTGAACAGGAGCGAGGAATAGGCGAGCCCCACCGCCGCCTCCGACAGGTCCTTCAGCTCGATCAGGATGTCGACCGCGCGATCGAGGTCGGACAGCGGCGGGACGTCGTCGTCCGGCGGCTCCGGAAGCGGTGGAGCGCCGGCGAGATCACGCACGCCGTTCACGCCCTCCTCCGGTCCTCGGATCAGGAGCACGTCTCCGTCGGCGATCACGTCGTCGGGACCCGGGTCGAACTGCCACTCGATGCCGCTCCGGATGGCCATCACCCACATGCCGGTCTCGCTCGCGAGCGAGAGCTCGCGCAGCGAACGTCCGACCATCGGCGCGTCTTCGCGAACGCGGACGCGAGCGGTCATCTCGTCGGCGTGGCGGAGGTCGCGGCGAAGCGCGTCGGGGATGCCGAGCTGAGCCTCCACGACGCGGGCGATGTCGGACGCGGCGTCGCCGATCTTCTCCACGGCATCGGCGATCCACAGGACCGCGGCCATGCCCTCGGCGTCTTCGGGGCTCCGCGCGGCGAGCATCGCCACCATCCGGAGCCGGTGGAGGTTGCCGCTCATGCGCTCCTCGAGGCGTTCGACCTCGCGAGCGAGCTTCTGCTCGTTGAAGAACACCGCCGCGTACGCCAGGTCGACCATCAGCTCGGAGGCATCCTTCGCCTCGACGAGCAGGTCCTTCACACTCTTCGGTTCTTCATCCATTGGCGCCGACTCCCAATACTCCCATAGCGAGCAGAACGGCGGCGATGCCGACCAGGTCGAGCAGGCTGGTGATCGTCGGTACGCCGTGGTTGTCCGGGTCGAGCCCGAACCGGGTGGTCACCACGGCCATGTAGTAACCGGCAAGGAGCAGGATGGGCAGCACGATGACGCCGGCGAGCAGGGCGCCGGCGACGATCGTTCCCGCGCCGGGATGCAACACGCCGGCGCGATCCGCGAGGCCCGTCAGCCGTTCGAGCGCCGCGGCGACGGCGCCGATGACCGTGAACACGACGATGCCGAACCCGAAGACGATGGCGGCGTCGAGGATCGCCGGCGGTTCCGGACGGCCCCGCGGGCTGATCAGACCGATCTGAAGCTTCGACGTGAGGCGCGACGAGAGGATCCCGCCGAGCGCGCCAGCCTGTGAGACGAACGGAGGGATCAGGATCAGGAACGCGGGAACGATCTCCAGCGTCGGCAGCCGCGCCTGCAGGAGCGCACCGGCGAAGATGTCGAGCAACGGCGTCAACGCGACCACGGCGACCATCTCGACGAGCACCCTCCGCGTCGCCGACGTGGTGACCACCGCACGGATCAACGCCACGATTACCGCGAGCGTGCAGATGGCGGCGACGGACGCGTTGACGGTGTCGTTCCGGGGGATGAACGTCGCGAGGAACAGCGCCGGTAGCGCGACCATGTCGCCGATGGCCGTGACCAACGGCGTCGCCACCGCGTCGAGGTCCCAGCCGCGCCGGAACGACAGCACGGCGATCACCACCGTCGCGAACAGGATGACGGCGGAGGCGAGGATGCCGCCCACGACCGAGATCGTGACGAGATCCCAGAACGAGATCGTCCGTTCGCCGAACGCGGACGCAACGAGCTTCGCGACCGCAGCGAGATAGAAGGACGCCGCGACACTCGAGATCAGGCCGACCTCTACGTTCCGGCCGAGGAGCGAGTCGCGGCGAAGGGTCGGCTCGAACAGACCGGCGTGGATGCCCGTTCCGAGGCGGGCCGCCATC